>NZ_JSYD01000039.1:0-41628 GCF_054824005.1 Brevundimonas sp. GN22
GAATCCTATGGCTATGCGCGTTTCGCCAAGGAAGCCGCCGAGGCGGGCGTGGACGGTCTGATCGCCGTCGACTGTCCACCGGAAGAGGCTGGCGATCTGGCTGCCGCCATGGATGCCGAGCAGATTTCCCTCATCCGTCTGGCTACGCCGACGTCGGACGATGCACGACTGGCCACCATCGTTCAGGGCACGTCGGGCTTTGTCTATTATGTTTCGGTTGCGGGTGTGACCGGTGTACTGGAAGCGCAAGCTTCCTCGGTCGCTCCGGCGGTCGAGCGCGTGCGCAAGGCGTCGGGCTTGCCCGTCGCGGTCGGTTTTGGCGTCAAGACGCCGGAACGCGCTGCCGAGATCGCTCGCGTCGCCGATGCGGTCGTTGTGGGCTCGGTGCTGGTCGATGAAGTGGCTGCTGCCCTCCAAGGCGGACAGTCGGCCGTGACCCGAGTTCTCGACAAGGTTCGCGAACTTTCCACGGCAGTTCGTGGTGCGCGCACTAGTGCTTCCGTTGCGGAAACCGTCTAAAGAGCCTCCCATGGTCGATAAGAATTCCGAGAACAAGGCCCGCGGTGGCTGGCTGTCGCGCCTTTCCCCCGGTGTCCGCAAGGTCGTCAAAACCACGGACACGCCTGACAATCTTTGGGTGAAAGATCCCGACACGGGCGAGATGATTTATCGCTCGGACCTCGAAGCTGCGCTTTGGGTCACGCCGTCGGGCCGTCACATGCGTATCAATGCGCCGACCCGTTTGAAGGCGACCTTCGACGACGGCAAGTTTGAAGCCATCGACACCCCCGCCGTACCGGAAGATCCGCTGAACTTCTCCGACGGCAAGCCGTACAAGGAACGTCTGGCCGCTGCCCGTAGGGCCGCTGGTCGCCCCGACACCATGGCCATCGGCTATGGCACGATCGACGGCACCCCCGCTGTAGTCATCGTTCAGGACTTCACCTTCATGGGTGGTTCGCTGGGCATGGCCGCGGGTGAAGCCTTCATCACCGCTGCACAAGAAGCTGTGAAACGCGGCGTTCCCTTTGTCTGCTTCACCGCCGCCGGTGGTGCTCGTATGCAGGAAGGCGCGCTGTCGCTGATGCAGATGGCCCGTACCACGCTGGCCATTCAGGACCTGAAGGCGGCTCAACTGCCTTACGTTGTGGTGCTGACCGACCCGACCACGGGCGGTGTGACGGCATCGTACGCCATGCTGGGTGACGTCCATCTGGCGGAGCCGGGGGCACTGATCGGCTTTGCCGGCCCGCGCGTGATCGAAACCACCATCCGCGAGAAACTGCCGCCGGGCTTCCAGCGCGCCGAATACCTCAAGGAAAAGGGCATGGTCGATAAGGTCGTGACCCGTCATGATCTGCCGCAGACCCTTGGCCGTATCCTGTCCATCCTGATGAACGGCAAACGCAAAAAGGCCGCCTGAGGCCATCAATAAAGGGAAGCGTCGCGTCTTGGACCCGATCTCTGACCGTCTGAAGGCGCGACACCCCCAGCGCATCGACCTGTCCCTTGGCCGTATGCAGGCGCTGTGCGCAGCGCTGGGCAATCCGCAGGACCGCCTGCCGCCCGTCATCCATGTGGCAGGCACGAACGGCAAGGGATCGACCGTTTCGCTAATCCGCTCGATCGCGGAGGCTGCGGGCCTCAAGGTTCACACCTATACCTCGCCCCATCTGGTGCGCTTTAACGAGCGCATCCGGTTGGCGGGCGAACTCATCACCGATGATCACCTGAACGCCATCCTCGACCGCGTCGAAGATGCCATGGCCGCAACCGGCGGCGAGGCCACGGTGTTTGAAAGCACCACGGCGGCAGGTTTTCTCGCCATGGCCGAAACACCTGCGGACCTTGCGATTATTGAGGTGGGCTTGGGCGGTGTTCTGGACGCCACCAACGTCATCGAGCGGCCGCTTCTCAGCGTCATCACGCCGGTCGATCTGGACCACGCCGAGTTCCTTGGTACCGACCTTGCCGGTATTGCTCGCGAGAAGGCGGGTATCATCAAGGCCGGTGCCCGTTGCGTTGTGGGCCGACAGTCCGAACCGGCGATGGACGAGATTGAACGCCGCGCCCAACAGGTCGGCTCTCCGCTGACGGTACTGGGCGTCGATTTCGATGCATGGTCCGAGCGGGGCGGTCTGGCCTATCAGGACCAGACGCGTTTTCTTGATCTGCCCGCACCGGCTTTGTCGGGCGCGCACCAGTTCGACAACGCAGGCGTCGCCATTGCGGCCGCGCTCGAACTGGATCTGCCGGAAGAGGCGATCGCCAACGGCCTCAAAAACGTTTTCTGGCCTGCCCGTATGCAGCGCCTGACGGCGGGCAAATATGCCGACATGGCCAAGGCCGCCGATGCCGAACTGTGGTTAGACGGGGGCCATAATCCTCACGCCGCCCGCGCTCTCGCCCGCGTTCTGGGTGACCGCCACGCCAAGGCCCCGCGCCCACTAACGCTGGTCGTCGGCATGCTGAGCAACAAGGACGCCGGCGGGTTCTTCGAAGCGTTAAAAGGTCTGGACGCCCACGTCATCGCTGTCCCGTTCGAAGGCAATGCGACCGAGCCGGAGACCCTTGCCGCCGTCGCCCAAGGGCGCGGTTTCGGGGTGACCACTGCTGCTAATGTCGACGAGGCGATGAAGCGGGCGCTGGCTATGGATGCAGGCCGCATCCTGATTTGCGGCAGTCTCTATTTGGCGGGCGAAGTGCTGGGCGCGTCGCCCGAGACATGGCCCCGCTAAACGACCAATAAAAAGGGCGGCCCCGCAAGGAGCCGCCCTTTTCATATTCAGTGATCGTGAGATCAGCCGACGCCGGCTTCAGCCAGCCATTCGACGATCTTGCCCTTGGGCATCGGGCCGACCTTCATGGCGGTCATCTGGCCGTCCTGGAACAGCATCAGGGTCGGAATGCCCTTCACGCCCAGCTTCGACGGGGTCATCGGGCTGTCGTCGATGTTCAGCTTGGCGATGGTGACCTTGTCACCGATTTCGTCCGACAGGGCTTCCAGCGACGGGCCGATCTGCTTGCACGGGCCGCACCATTCGGCCCAGAAGTCCAGCAGCACAGGCTTGGAGGCTTGCAGCACTTCGGTTTCGAACGACTCGTCGGTGACCTTGAGAGTGGCCATGGTGTCTCTTTCTATCAGTGTCGGCGCAAGGCTCGCTCGCGCCTGTCGGTCATGATTTGGGGCAGATGGGCGCGTTAATCAATGGGCGGGCGGTTCAGGGCGAGCATCAAGATGGCGCTATCGACAGGCATCAGCTTGGGCCCGTCGGTCCAGACCAGCGCGGCCTCGACCGGACGGTCGGAGTAGAGCTGGCGAAGAACAGCCGTATAGACCGCCAGCTGCGTCAGGTAGGCGGGGTCTACATTGTCCAGATGATCCGGTGCCGGACGGTTGGTCTTGTAATCCACCACCAGCACACGCTCGGGCGTGATGACCAGACGGTCGATCTGGCCATTGATCTTGACCCCGGCGGGCAGTTCCGGCGCCGTGCCGGTCAGCGCCACCTCGGCGCGTGAGCCCAGCCCGAACACCGGCGCAAAGCGGGTATCGTCCAGCACGCTAAAGGCCGCCTCGATCATCTCGGCGCGTTGCACATCGTCTAGATCGACTTCTTTGGACAGCAGACGCTGGGCAGCGCTGCGGCGCATGTCGGGTGCAATATCGGGCAGGCGTTCCAGCAGGCGGTGGATCAAGTCCCCGCGCCGGAAGCGACCCAGCGCCCTGCCGCCCGTGGTCGCCACAGCCAAGGGCGAGGGCGCGGGGATGCGCTTGATCTTGCGGTTGTCCTCCATCTGGGACGGGGCGGCAAAGCGGGCGCTACGGTCGGCTGGCGGCGCGCTCAGTGCCCAGTGGGGCAACTCCACGGCATTTACGGCCACACGTTTTTCAGGATCCAGCGCAGGCGGAAGCTCTCCCAGCCGCATCCGGCCATCGGGGCCGGCCATGACCGATCCGGCTTCAAGCTGGGCGGTAAAGGTCTGGAGCAGGATGTCCCACCAGCTGCCTTCGACATAGCCGAGCTTACAGTTGCCGACCTCACGGCCCATGATGATCAGACGATCCTTGGCGCGGGTCAGGGCGACGTAGAGCAGGCGCAGCGACTCTTCGTCCGTGCGCTGCTCACGCAGGCTGCGCGCCTCGGCAGAGGCCTCGCAGTCATCGTTCTTGGACGACGGACACATCAGCCACGCCTCGCCCGCATCGCCAGCGGGAACGGGCATCAGCTTGGGCCCTTGCGGCTTGGCCTTGGACGTGGTGTCGGGAAGAATGACGACGGGCGCTTCCAGACCCTTGGAGCCGTGGACGGTCATGACCCGCACCTCGTTGCGGGCCCCCTCCATCTCGCGCTTCACCTCGACGTGGCTCTGCTCCAGTTCCCGCAGGCAGATCTCCAGATCGCGCCCGCCGCGCTCCTCGGCGGCCAGCACCTGCGCCAGCGTCTCGTCTATGGCCTCCTCGGCCTCGTGACCCATCCGGTCCAGAATACGTGCGCGGCCCGAGCGGCCATCGGCGTACACATGGTTCAGCGCCGTGCTGAAGAAGGTGAAGGGATCGGCATCGCGCACATCCAGCAGCTTTTGCAGCAGGTCATGTGCCTCGCGCCATTCGGGCTGCTCGTCCTTGCGGTCCTGCAGCGCGTCCCAGAGGGGCTGGCGACCCCGCGTCTCGACATTGGCGAGGTGGTAGAGGTCGTGCGGCGCGCCGAAATCGGGCACGGCGCAGAAGGGACTGCGCAGGATTTCCGCCAACGACAGATCATCCTGCGGGAACAGGGCAAACCGTGCCAGCGACAGCATGTCGTCAAACACGATGTGCTCGTCCAGCTTCAGACGGTCGGCACCGGCGACCGGCACACCCTCCATCTTCAGGGCGCGGATGATTTCTTCAAAGGTTGCGTCGCGGCGGCGGACCAGCACAAGGAAGTCACCGTAACGGGCAGGGCGATAAGACGAGGTCTTGGTCGCCGGATCGAACTGCCAGATACCGCGCCCCTCATTGACCTGTTGCTTGATCTCGCGGGCGAGGGCGCGGGCCAGCTGTTTGCGGGCGCTGGCCTCGCTTTCCTGATCGACAGGGGCCTGCCATGCCTTGCGCTCGGGGCGCTCCGGCTCGGTGAACAGGGGCCACATCTCGACCGATCCGGCATCCTTGGCGCGGGCGGGCAGGTGGGGCTCGATATCGCCGGTGCCGTTCAGGGCGCGGGCACGATCCGGATCGGCAAAGACCGCATCGACAAAGGCCAACACCTCGGGCGTGGAGCGGAACGAGGTTTCCAGTCGCACATGCTCGAACGTCGCGTGGACCGCCTCGGCTATCAGCTGATAGCGGCGGGATTCCTTCAGCAACTGCTCGGGCTTTGCGCCCTGGAAGGAATAGATCGACTGCTTTTCATCGCCCACGGCAAAGACGGTGCGGGCGATGGCGCGGTCGCGTTCCACGCCGTCACCGGCATAGAAGCTCTCGGTCAGGGCCCGCATGATCTCCCACTGCTCGGGGGCGGTGTCCTGCGCCTCGTCCACCAGAACGTGCTCGATGCCGCCGTCCAGCTTGAATAACACCCAAGCGGCATTGGACCGCTTAGTCAGCAGTTCAGCGGTGCGCCCGACCAGATCGGTAAAGTCGAGCGCGGCCTCTTCCTGTTTGCGGGTGTCGTAGAAGTGGCGGTGCAGCCGTGCCAGCGTCAGGACAGCCTCGGTTTCCTCCGCCACCCTGATCTTGCGCAGCACCTCGCGGGTCGCGACGTATTTGCTCTGCAGCGCGGTCAGATAGTCACCAACAATCGGCGGGATGGATTTGGTGACCATCTTGGCGCGCGGGCTGCCGGACTGGGTCAGAAACACGGGTCCCAGCCCCTCGAAGGTCCAGTTGTCACGCGCCGCCCGCATGCACGCAGCGACAGCGGCATCGGTTTTCGACCCCGTGTCCATGACGGCGATGGTGTCGTTCCACTCGATCTTGCTGATGTAGCGGACGAAGTCCTCGCCGGATTGGTCGGTGCTTTCGTCGCCCGCGCCGGTCAGCTGTCGCGGATTGGGGGCATCGCCGGTCGCGACGGCATCCAGATAGGCGGACAGCGCCTCGCGCTTGGCCTCGATCATGGCCAGCAGGTCGTTGAAACTGCCGAAGTCCATTGTGGTGGCGAAATGCTCATAAGCGCGGCTGATGGCATCATCGGCGCCCAGAGCGTGACGGGCGAGGTCCTCTCGCGCATCCTGCGACAGTCGGATCGCGGCCTGATCTTCCAGAACCTTGAAGCCCGGCGTGACACCCGCCTCCAGCGGAAAACGGCGCAGCAGCTTTTCGCAGAAGGCGTGGATGGTCTGGATCTTCAGACCGCCCGGTGTCTCCAGTGCGCGAGCAAACAGGCGACGGGCATCGGACAGGTCCTGCTGGTCCAGCGTGTTGGCATCGCGCCCGTCCAGATCGGCCAGCGAGCGCGACAGGGTCTCGTCGTCCGCCACGGCCCATTGGCCCAGCTTTTCAAACAGGCGGGCCTGCATTTCGGCAGCGGCGGCCTTGGTATAGGTCACGCACAGGATTTCGCCCGGCTGGACGCGTTTCAGCAGCAGACGCGCCACGCGGTTCACCAGTGTGGTCGTCTTGCCCGAGCCCGCATTGGCGGTGACAAAGATCGACTTTTCAGGGCTGGCCGCGACCGACTGGAAATGTTTGGCCCGTTCGACGGGGGACAGGGTGGCCACGTCAATCATGCCGCGTCTCCTTCGCCTTCGCTGTCGGCACCGCCGACGACCATCCACTCCCACACGCGGGCGAGGTGGTCGTAGTTGCCACCGAAATTGCCCATGTATTGCGGCGCTTCCCATGAGACATAGGCCCGCGCCGGATCGTCATAGGCGGCGACGGCATCTTTTAGGCGGTCGAACTCGGCAGCGCTGATCTGGGCGGCGCTCAGGCTGTTGGCCTTGGACGGGGCGGACACGTCCGTTTCCTTGCCGCCTTCGCCGCGCCCGATGACGCGCACATAGACCAGTGCCGTCGGATCGGATGGATTGCCGAACCCGCCAGCGGCCAGAATGGCCCCCGTCAACGACAGCTGCGGAGCAAAGCCTTCGACCACCTGTTTGGCGGATGGCGCAGAGCCGGTCTTGAAGTCGATAATGGCCGCGCCGTGGGCATCCAGTTCGATACGGTCGGCCTTGGCGGTGACAGTGAACGGTCCAGCCGGTCCGTCAAACATCAGACGCCCCGATTGTTCGACAAGGATTTCAATCCCCCGCTCGCGGCGGCGGCGCTCGAATGCGGCCAGCCAGCGGGCGCTGATACGGCTCAGCGGCACCTCGCGGGCCATGGCGGCGTCTTCAAAGCCTTCTTCGCGCAGGGCTTCCTGAATGAAGATAGCGAGTTGCTGCTCGAAGTCCTCGGGCAGGTCATAGGGCCATGTGGTGACAGCCCGCTCGATGGCTGAGTGGATGGCGTTACCGCGCTTTAGCGCCTCGGCAGGTTCACCCGGTCGGTCCATTTTGCGCAGACCCAGAATGCGCTGGGCATAGACGGCATAGGGATCACGCACCCAGCGCTCGACACCGGTGACGGGCAGTTCGCGTGGACGTACTGAAACGGGCGGCGTTGGTGCAGGGCGTCGGGCATAGGCGGGTGTGCTGGATTGCGGGGCGTCCAGATGGCGGGTCCAGTCGATGACCTGTCGGGGGGCAGCGATCTCGACGGGCGTAGCGGCTTCATTGGCCCCACGCGTGAGCATGTCGAGGCGCCACAGCCAGCGCGATCGCACAGCCGGCTGGCCCCCGCGACGCTCGCAGTTCACCAGCACCACATCGGGGGCGCAGGCGGCCTGAATGAAATCCTGTGCGCTCTGGCCAATGCGGCGCTCGGGCGGCGGCAGGCCAAGGACGCTGCGCATCGGACGCGACAGGAACGGGTCGACGGGCGCGCCCTGCGGCCAGATGCCTTCTTCCAGACCCGCAAGGATCATCTTGTCGGCGCGGACCAGACGCGCCTCGATGGCCCCGAGGATGCGCAAGGACGGATGGGTTGCCCCGCCCGTGCGCACCACAGTGTCGGCCAGCAATCCTTGCAGCATCTCCACCAAATCGGACGGAGTCACGGCACCCAGCGCAGCACCGCCCGCGATCAGGTTGGACAGCAAAGATGCAGCCTGTTCACCGTCGGGTCCGGCCCAGGCGGTCTGTCCGGCCAAGCCCTCGACCAGACGGGTCAGGGCGCGGGCGGCTTCGTCCAGAGGCACATGGGTCTTGCCCGCAAAGGGCTCGCTCCCGAGGGCTTGCAGGCTGGCCAGATGATCGACGAAGTCGCACAGCCGCTGGGTGCGGGCCTCGCGCTTGGCCTTGGCCTCTTCGGTTTCGTTGTCGCGCGGCTTCTGGCGGCGCAGATAGGTTTTCAGACGCGCCAGCGTACCGTGCGGCGAGGTGCGCAGGCCGTAGCGTTCCAGCGAGGCGGCCAGATATTCCGACCACTCGACGTCCAGCGCGACCAGCGGATGTTTCAGCAGGGCCAGCAGGGTTTGCGGATTGGCCTCGTCCTCTACCCAGCGGGCGCAAAGCTCCAGCAAGGTGCCTGCGGACATGCGGTTCAGCGGCGCACCCGCCGAGGTGTCGGCGGTAATGCCCCAACGTTGCAGGCGGGCCTGAACACGGCGGCCCAAGCCCTGGTCCGGCGTCACGAGGGCGCAGGTCTGGCCTTGGGTTTCCAATGCCTCGCGCATCATCAGGGCGATGGCGGCGGCGGCCTCTTCCTCATGACGCAGGGTCATGACGCTAAGGCCCTTCAGCCCTTCGGCGATGGGGTCGCGACCCGTATCTGCGGCGCGCTCGCGGATGTCCTTGATGGCGTGACGCCAGTCGCCCGTGGCATCGGCAGGACGCAGGGCCTCGTTAAGCAGACGCTGGCGGGCCATGCCGCGTTGCAGGACTTCAAGCGCGATCTCGGGACGGAACCACGGACGCACTTGGGCGCGCGCGATGTCGTGACGCTCCAACAGGCGTTTCAGCGCGCGCTGGGGGTGTTGTTCGTTCTCGCCGGTGATCTGGGCCCAGACGTTTTCTTCCAGATCCAGATCGAGGCCGGGCAGGACGACACAGCCCTGAGGGGCACGGGCGACGGCCCCCATAACGTCGGCAGCGGCGGGCACAGTACCCGTCGAGCCCGCGACAATCAGTGGCTCTTGCGGGGGCTCGCGGTCCCACAGTTCGGCAAGGCGGCGCAGCAAGGTTGCCTTACGCCATGAGGGGTCGACCAGACCCATCTGCTCCAATCGCTTGGGCCATTTCTCGACGCCCAGCGCGAGGAACTCGGCAGAGCGCTGCCAGTGCTCGGCCATGTCGCCTTCGACCAGCCCTGCGACCATGCCGGGGTCTTTAACCTCTTCGAGCTGGCAGGAATCGAGGAAGCGACCCAGCGCATCGGCAAGGTCCAGCGCCTGAACAGGACGAAGCTCGCTGTCGAAATCCTCGACAATCATCTTGGCCAGTTCAAACCGGCGCGTGAGCGCCGGAATGGCGGGCGGTAGATCAAGTCCCAGCGCACCCGGCGTGAAGGGCGGTTCGTCTTCCTCAAGGTCACCCAGTGGGCGCACCTGTGGCAGAAGCACGGGGCGGTCTTCCGACAGTTTGGACAGGGCCGCGGTAAAGGCCCGCGCCGCACGACGGTTCGGCAGCAGGATGGTCGCGTCGGACAGTTCTTCCGGCGGGCGGGTGCCCAGCCAGCTCAGAACCCCTGCGGCCAAATCTTCCAGAAACGGGCGCTGGGCCGCGATGGTGTACCAACGCGGTGTGTCACCGGAAAACGGATCGAAAGCGCCCCCGCCCATATCGTCTTATCCTTTGAGTTTGGCTTCGGCCTCGTCGCGGGCCTGCGGATCGCCGACGTGCATCCAGTCGCCGTCCATGACCGTGCCATAGAGGCGGCCCTGTTCGGCCGAGGCGCGCCACAGCGGGCTGAGCGAGAAGGCCCCGTCCGGTCCCTGATCGGCATAGGACGGGCGGGTGATGTGCACGCCCATATAGGCAAACGGCACAGACGGGCGCTCGCCACGGAAGGTCAGGCGGCCATCATCGGCAACCGAGAAATCGCCGTCACCCTCAAAGCCGATAGAACCTTCGCGACGGGCCAGCAGAAGAGCGGCATCCATCGTCTCGGAGTTCCATAGGCGCACCAGATCACCCAGCGCATCGCCACGGTCTATCCAGACGCTGTCGATATTGGCGACAAACACCGGATCATCGCCCAGCAGCGGCTTGGCCTTCTTCAGGCCGCCGCCCGTTTCCAGCAGTTCGGCGCGTTCATCCGAGATGACAATGCGGATGTCATCGCGCTTGGACAGATGCTGTTCCAGACGATCAGCGAACCAATGGACATTGACCACGGCGGTCTCGACACTAGCGGCAACCAGACGGTCCAGCACGTGATCGATCAGGGCGCGGCCACCGACCTCGACCAGCGCCTTGGGGCGGTCATTGGTCAGCGGGCGCATGCGGGTGCCGAGGCCAGCAGCCAGCACCATCGCTGTTTTCGGGGCGATCATTTGCGCACCTCTGCAGGGACGTATTTGTCGAACCAAGCGGCGACCGTGGCCAGCGCGGGCTGTTCGAGGTTGCGGTTCAGTTGCGCCCACATGCGCGGCAGGAACTGCGCATAGCGAGGCTTGCCGTCACGCGCGATCAGGCGGGCAAAGATACCGATGATGCGCGCCTCGTTAAGGGCGGCCAGACCGGCATAATCGGCCGTGAAGGCGGCGCGATCGACGCTGGGGCGAAGGGAGAAGTAGTGGTCCAGCGCCGCAGCTTCGAGCTCCGGCGACACATCGCGTCGTGCATCCTGCAACAGCGAGTGCAGGTCCCAGCTTGGGTGGGCGATGACGGCATCCTGAAAATCGATCATGCCGACGCGGGCCGCACCTTCGCGGTCGCTCAGCCAGATCAGGTTCTCGGCGTGATAGTCGCGGTGAGCCATGACCGAGGCACCCGCAGCGCCGGAAGCCACAACCGGAGCCCAAGCCTCGCGCCATTCGGCCACAGCGGTCTCATCGAAGCTGGCGCGGCTGTTGTACTTCGGCAGCCATTCGACGAACAGATCGGCACCGCCCTGCAGCGCCACCTCGTCATAGACCAGCATCGGCCATTCGCCTGCCGGACCGTTCAGGACTGAGGGCGGTGTGCCTGCATCGTGCAGTTTCGCCAGTGCCTCGATAGCGGCGAGATAGAGCGGGCGCTCGTCCATGCCCAGTTCGATGACGCGGGCGAACAGATCATCGCCAAAGTCTTCCAGCAGGGCCAGACCATTGGCGACATCCAGCGCCGGAATGGCGGGGGCCGACAGGCCAAGGCTGTTCAGATGGGCCGCCACGGCACCAAAGGCTTCGATACGTCCTGCAGACAGGCGGGCAACCGCATTCCAGCCCTGCGCGTGGCGTTCCTCGGCACTCCAAGCCGGATTGCACGGCTGGCTCTCGGCAGCGGGTGGTTGGTCCATCAGCATGAAGCGGCGACCATCGGCGGCGATGATGCGTTCATAGCGGCGCGTCGAGGCATCGCCCGGCAGCGGGTGCCGTTCGGCATCGCCAAGGCCAGCCTTTTCCAGCAGGGCCAGCTTCAGGGTTTCGCGCTCAGAGTTGGAGGTCATTGATCTTACCTTCCCAGCGGCCTGCGCCAGAAACGGTCGCAAGGCGGGACTGGCCCTCTTCTTCGAGAGTAATCGTCAAAATGTCGTGGCCCAGAAAACGGGCAGGGTCGTCGCCCAGACGCTCAGGCCATTCGATGATGGCACAGCCTTCGTCCAGCGCTTCGTCCAGCCCGATCTCCCACGCCTCTTCGGGGTCGCTCAGCCGATAGAGGTCAAAATGCGCGACGGCCGGATGACTTTCGTAAAACTGGACGAGGGTGAAGGTCGGGCTGGGCACATCTTCGTCGGGACGGGTCAGGGCGCGGATCAGCCCGCGCGCCAGCGTCGACTTGCCCATGCCCAGCGGGCCATAGAGCAGGATGCTGTCACCGGCCTCCAACAGCGGGGCGAGGGTTTGGCCAAGGCGGGTCGTGGCCTCGGCATCGGCGAGATGCAGTTTCATGCGGGGAAAGGCGCGTCCGGACGGGCGGCCAGATGCCGCTCGATATAGGTCTTTAGCTGATCGGTTGCGCCATCGGCGTCAACCTTCAGTTGCTCGGGTGTGACAGGTTTTGCGAATGACAGGCGGAAGGTCTGACCTTCCTTGTTCAGCAGTTCGTGGAAAAGCGTCACGTCGCGCAGTTCCTGCGAAAATCTATCGAAGGTGTGGAACAGCTTGCTTGTCGGTCCTGTCATATGCACGGGCACAACGGGTGCCGCATATTTTCTGGCCAGCGACGCAGCCGAACTTTCCCACGGCGGGTCGATCAACACGCCGCCTTCCACGCGCGCCAGACGACCTGCAGGAAACAGGACGATGCAGCGCTCTTCGGTAAAGGCCTGTTTGGCGGCGTTCAGGGTCTGGCGCGTTTTCTCGCGGGTGCGTTTTTCGTGGACCCACTCGACCGGAATAATGCTTTCGGTCAGACGCGGCGCGACGCGGATGGCGTCGGCATTGGCGAAGAAGATGGCGTCGCTGCGTACGCGCCGTATCGCGTCATACATGGCCACGCCATCGGCAATACCCGTCGGATGGTTGCAGACGATAACGCAGCGTCCGGTGGCGGGAAGGTTCTCCAACCCCGTCGTCTCGACATTAAGCCTGAGTAGATCGGACATATATTGAAGCGCGTCCGGTCCGCTGCGGTCCTTCATCTCGTCGGCCATGGCGACGGCCTTCGGATAGCCGAGCAGGGCGTAGAGCACAGGTCGCACCAAGGGCCACACCCATGCCTTCGTCAGACGCGGCGCGCGTTCCGCGATCAGCACATCGACAATATGGGGGGCAGCCGAAGATGGGGTCATGATCCGTTTGTCGCCCGCGTCGCTGCGACGGGCAAGCACCTTGGCGATTGCGACTATCCCCCTTAAGCAAGGTCCCAGTGTTTTTCGGGAATGGGGGCAAGCGAATGCGTGCACACTGGATGATGGCGACTGCGGCTGTGGCCTTAATGGCGACGGCGGTTCCGGCTCTGGCTCAGGAGGCGGCGAGCGTTACGCCTGCTGCGCAGACGGCGAGCACCGGCCATACTGTCGAAGGTGGTCTGCCACTCAAGACGCTGGCCTCGATGGACCGTGTGTCCTCGCCGGTCCTGTCGCCTGACGGCAAGCGTGTCGTCTATGCGGTGTCGAGCGTCGACTATGACGCTAACAAGTCCTCGACCTCGCTGTGGGTGGCCAATGTCGATGGCACGGGCGATGCCCGCAAACTGATCATCTCCGAGGGCGGAGCTTCGAACCCCGAATGGGCTCCGGATGGTCGATCGATCTATTTCACTTCGTCGCGCGGTGGCTCCAATCAGGTTTGGCGCACTGACGCGGAAGGTAACGCTGCGGCGCAAGTGACCATGCTGCCCGTCAGCGTCTCCGGCTTCCGCATCGCGCCGGATGGCCGCTCGCTGGTGCTGGGCATTTCAGTCTTTGCCGACTGCGACACTCTGGAGTGCACCAAGACGCGCGGTGACGCAGCGGCAAAGGACACCCAAACGGTTTACGACGAGCTTCCGCTTCGTGTGTTCGACCGCTGGTACGACAACAAGAAGTCCCACCTGTGGGTTCAGCCGCTGAACGCATCGGGTCTCGCCGAAGGATCGGCGCGCAGCCTGACGCAAGGTATCGGCGCCGACTTCGGTGTCGGCGGGATCGAGTTCACCCGTGACGGTGCCATCCTGGTCTCGACCAAGCTGCTGGGCGACCGCAACGCATTCACCAACAACAATGATCTGTACCGCATCCCTCTGGCAGGCGGTGCGCCGCAGAACCTGACGGCGGGCCATACCGGACCGGACAGCAATCCGGTGCTGTCGCCGGATGGTCGCCGCCTCGCATGGCTGGCCAGCCCGCGAGAGAATGTCGGTGGGGATCAGGCTGTTGTCATGCTGGGTAATGCCGATGGTTCTGATGCCCGCGCCCTGTCCCGTTGGGATCGCGGTCCCGGTGATCTGACTTGGCGTTCGGACGGCCGCGCTCTTTACGCGACGGCTGCTGATCAGGGCCAACAGCGCCTGTTCGAGATCGACACCCGCAGTGGCGACGTTCGCGCCCTGACCGATATCGGCACCGTCAGCGCCTATGACGAGCAAGGCGGCACGGTGGTCTATGCGCTGGAAAGCTTCACCTCGCCGACCCAGCTTTATGTGCTGAAGGGGGGCGAAGCCCGCCAACTGACGAACCTCAATGCCGAGGCACTGGCCTCCATCCGCCCGTCGCGTCCGGACGAAATCCGTTTCGCCGGCTGGAATGGTGAAGAGGTCCACGGCTGGGTGTTCAAACCCGCCAACTATGTCGAGGGCCAGAAATATCCCGCGGTCTATCTGATCCACGGCGGGCCGAAGTCGCCATGGACCGAAAGCTGGTCTTATCGCTGGAACCCGCAGGTCTATACCGGCGCAGGCTATGCGGTGGTGATGATCAACTTCCACGGTTCGCCCGGCTACGGTCAGGCCTTCACCGATGCGATCAACTCCAACTGGGGCACCCGTCCGCTGGAAGATCTGCGCAAGGGCTGGGAAGCGGCTGTTGCCAATAACAGCTTCATCGATGCCAACCGTTCGTGCGCTCTGGGCGCTTCTTACGGCGGCTATATGATCAATATGATCGCAGGCCAGTGGAACGAGCCGTGGCAGTGCCTTGTGAACCACGCGGGCGTGTTCGACGTGCCGCAACTGATGAACGCCATGGACAGTGGCACCTTCATCCACGAGTTCGAGGGCACGACCTGGGATCGTAAGGCCGTCTATGACGCCCAAAATCCTGAAACCTATGCAGGCCAATGGAAAAAGCCGATGCTGGTCCTGCATGGCTCGAAGGACTTCCGCGTGCCGATGGAGCAGGGACTGGCGACCTTCTCGGCGCTGCAACGTCAGGGCATCCCCAGCCGCTTTGTTCACGTGCCCAACGCCAACCACTGGGTGCTGGAGCCCAAGGCGTGGGTGAACTGGCAGCAGGAAATCCTCGACTGGACGGCCCGCTACACGGCTCCTGCCCAGTGACGGTCACGTTAAACTGAGGGTTTGCGGGCGGCGTATCGGGTGTTAGGCCTTTCAGCCTGACTGTCCCAATAAGAGGGAGCGCCCATGCGCCGCCTGTCCCATCTTCTCTGCGGCCTCAGCGCCGCAGCCCTGCTGACCGTCGCTGCTCCGGCTCTGGCCGATAGTGCCGCGGCTCCGGTGGCGACTGCCACCGCCGAAGCCAGCAATGCCTTCAACTACAACGATATGATCTCGGCGAACCGTCTGGGTGACCCGCAGGTGTCGCCGGATAGCGAATGGGTGGTCTATTCGGTTACCCAAACCGATGTGGCCGCCAACCGCCGCAGCTCCAAACTCTATATCCAGTCGCTGAAGGGCGAAGGCCAAGCCACGGTCCTGCCGATCAGCGAAGGCGGTGCCAACACCGCGCGCTGGGGCAAGGACGGACAGCTTTATTTTCTGTCGTCGCGCTCGGGCTCGTCGCAGGTGTGGATCTCGACTGATAAGGGCCAGACCGCAACGCAAGCCACCAACCTGCCGACCGACGTAAACGCCTATCGCGTCAACGCCGCGGGCGATGCCGTGGCTGTGTCGCTGGCTGTCTATCCGGACGCCGAAAACCTCGCCGCTTCGATCGCGCGTGGTGCCGAGGAAGCCGAGCGCAAATCGACGGGCAAGGTCTATGACCGTATGTTCGTGCGCCACTGGGATACGTGGAACGACCACACTCAAAACCACCTGTTCGTCGTGGGTCTTGGCGACAATGCCCACGATGCTGTTTGGGTGACCAAAGGCTTTGACGGCGACACCCCGTCCAAGCCGTTCGGCGACGAGAGCGAGTTCACCTTCACCCCCGATGGCCGCAGCATCGTGTTCTCGGCGCGTCATGCCGGTAAGTCGGAACCGTGGAGCACCAACTTTGACCTCTATCAGGTCGCGGCCGATGCACCGGGCCAACTGACCAATCTGACCGAGGCCAATCCGGCTTGGGACACGGGTCCGGTCTTCTCGCCGGATGGCCAGACGCTGGCCTATCGCGCGATGGAGCGTGCAGGCTTTGAAGCTGACAAATATTCGATCTTCCTGCGCGATGTGGCCACCGGCCAGACCCGCCAGATCGCTGCCAACTGGGACCGTTCGGCAGACAGCCTGCAGTGGTCGAAAGACGGCAATAGCCTGTTCGTTACCGCTGGTGACGTAGGCAACACCAAGCTGTTCCAGATCGATGCCCGCAATGGTTCGGTCGTAGCGCTGACGGGCGCAGGCCACGTTGGTGCTGTCCAGCAGATCGATGACGGTTTCGTCCTGTCGATCGACACCCTGACCCGTCCGGCAGAGCTGTTCACCAAGACCTTCCGTGGTCGCGAAATGCCGCGCCAGATCACCAATGTGAACCCGCAACTGGACGCCAAAAAGTTCGGCGAGTTCGAGCAGTTCAGCTTCCCGGGCTGGAATAACGAGACCGTCCACGGCTACGTCATCAAGCCTGCCAACTATGTCGAAGGCCAGAAATATCCGGTCGCCTTCCTGATCCACGGTGGACCGCAAGGCTCGTTCGGCAACGGCTGGTCCTACCGCTGGAACCCCGAGACCTATGCGGGTGCGGGCTATGCGGTGGTGATGATCGATTTCCACGGCTCGACCGGCTACGGCCAAGAGTTCACGGACGCCATCAGCCAGCACTGGGGCGACCGTCCGCTGGAAGATCTGCAGAAGGGTTGGGCGGCAGCCCAGCAAAAATACAGCTTCCTCGACGGTGATAACGCCTGTGCGCTGGGCGCGTCCTACGGCGGTTATATGATCAACTGGATCGCCGGTAACTGGTCCGACGAGTTCAAATGCCTCGTGAACCATGACGGCGTGTTCGACATCATGGGCATGGGCTATGGCACCGAGGAGCTGTGGTTCACCGAGTGGGAATACGGCGGCACGCCGTGGGAAAATCCGGAAGGATACCAGCGCTTCAATCCGGTCAACCACGTCCAGAACTGGAAGACCCCGATGCTGGTCATTCAGGGCGACAAGGATTTCCGCATCCCGACCTCGCAAGCCCTGTCGACTTTCACCGCCCTGCAGCGTCGCGGCATCGAGAGCCGCTTCGTCATGTTCCCGGACGAGAACCACTGGGTTCTGAAACCGGCGAACTCGATGCAGTGGCACAACGAAGTGTTTGGCTGGCTGGACCAGCATCTGAACAAGTAAGGCCTCGGGCCTTTGATAATCAGGGCGCGGTTCTTTCGGGAGCCGCGCCCTATTTCATTGAGGCTTGCATCCCCGCGCGACGTCGTTCCTAAAGAGCGGATGGCGAGGGATGGAATGACGCGGCGCGGACTGTGCGCTTCGATAGGCGTGGCGGCTGCGGGACTGGCGTTACCTGCGTGGGCGCAGGCGCGCATGGCCTATGGTCCCGATCCGTGCCAGACCTTGAAGCTGTATCCTGCCCGCGGCGAGGGCCCGCACCCGGTGGTCATCATGGTGGGAGATGCCGCCCGACCGCCCTCGGCGGCTATGGAACGCAACGCCAGCCAGTTGGCACGGCGGGGCATGTCGGTAGCGCTCATAGACCGTCGCCCGTCGCTATACGGACTTCAGGCCCACACATCCGATATCGTCCGCGCCCTGTTCCACCTGCTGACGCAGGCGGAGGCGCTGTCTCTGGACGGACGGTTTGCCCTGTGGGGCGAACAGGGTGGGGCCTCCGCCGTGCTGCTGGTGGCGCGGGACGGGCGCTATCTGACGGCAGGTCGGATTGACCCTTATCAGCACTGGGGCACGGTGGTGCTGGGCCTGCCTGAAGAGACTGACCCGACCTTCACCCGTGCTTCGGCTTACGGCATTGGCCGCACCCGTGCGCTGTACGAAGGCCGCGCCGATCATACGGCGCAGGGCACGGCTTTCCTCAGCGGCCTGTTCTAGGCTTTCAGTCTCTCGAACAGGGCGCGGATGACCTCGACATAGATGTTGGTCAGGTCGCGCAGTTCCTGTTCCGGCACGCGCTCGTCGATCTGGTGCATGGTCTGGCCGACAAGGCCCAGTTCCAGCACCGGACACATATAGCGGATGAAACGGGCATCGGAGGTGCCGCCGCTGGTCGAGGCCTCGGGGCGACGACCGATGGCCTTCTCGACTGCGTCCTGCACCCCGCCAATGAAGGCTTCGTTCTGGGTCAGAAAGGCTTCGCCCGAGATCATGTGCTCGACGTCGATCCTAAAACCGGTCTCAGCCTGAAGGGCTCCGGCCTCTTTGGTCATCCACTCGGCCAGTGCTGTCCCGGCGTGGGTGGGATTGAAGCGGATATTGGTGCGGGCGCGGGCGACGGCGGGGATGATGTTGGTCGCCGTATTGCCGATGTCGATGGTGGTGATTTCGAGGTTTGACGGCGGGAATTCGGGATAACCCTCGTCCAGCACGCGGGCGTTCAGGCGTGTCATCAGCTCGGCAATGACCGGGGCCGGATTTGCGGCGCGTTCCGGATAGGCAACATGGCCCTGTTTGCCGTGGACGGTGAACCAGCTGTTGATCGAGCCGCGACGGCCGACCTTGATCATATCGCCCAGTTGCGCCGAAGAGGACGGCTCGCCAACGATACAGGCGTCGATGACCTCGCCCTCGCCCATCAGGGTCTCGACCACGCGCTTGGTACCGTGAAGGGCAGGGCCTTCTTCATCGCCGGTGATCAACAGCGACAACGAACCTTCGACCTCGCCTTCGGACAGGATGCGTGACAGGGCCGCAACCCACGCCCCGATGCCGCCCTTCATATCGACCGCACCGCGACCGTAGAGGATGCCGTCCTTGGTTTCGCCCTCGAACGGGCCGGTAGTCCACTGCTCGGCGACCCCTGTGGGCACCACATCGGTGTGGCCAGCGAAGCAGATATTGGGCGAGGCCGTGCCGCGGCGGGCATAGAGGTTGATGATGGGCGCATCCACGCCCTCACCCGTCGGGCCGGAAAACTCCATCCGGCGACAGGTGAAGCCCAGATCGATCAGGGCTTTTTCCAGCACTTCCATCGCGCCTTCATTGGCTGGCGTCACCGACGGGCGGCGGATCAGGGCGCGCGTCAGTTCGACAGGATCGAGAACGGAATTTGATGTGCTGTTCATGGGTCAATGCTTTAGGCAGGTAAGCCCGAGACGAGAAGGGCGATCTTGCGCCCGATCTGCACAACTGCCGAGATTTTTGATCCGTGACGACCGAAAACCCCCGCACTGCGGATGATACGCCTTCCGACAGTCCGTCCAGCCCTTGGAAGATAGCGGATTTCCGCCTGTTGTGGGTCGGTCGTGTGCTGGCCGTCCTGGCCATCCAGATCCAGTCCTCGGCCTTACTGTGGCAGGTCTACGCAATCGCCCGTCGCGATCACCCGATTGAACAGGCCAGCCTTTATCTGGGTCTGGTGGGCCTGTGTCAGTTCCTGCCGCTGCTGGCCTTCACTTTGCCGGCAGGGGCTATGGCCGACAAACGCGACCGCAAACATACGGTGACCCTGTCGATTGTGGTTGAGATGGTCTGCGCGGGGATTTTCCTCGCCATGGCGCTGCATGGTTCTCCGCCCCTGTGGGGGCTGCTTGCCGTGGCGGCTGTGTTCGGGGCCGCGCGGGCGTTTCTGGCACCGGCCTCGCAGGCCTTTCTGCCCATGGTTGTGGGGCGGAAAGACCTGCCTGCCGCTATCGCCGCTCAGGCTATCGCCTTCCAGACGGGGGCCATTGCCGGTCCTGCGCTGGGCGGGTTGATCGTCGCGGTGACGGTACCGCTGGCCTATGCGTCGTCGGCGGCGCTGTTCCTTCTGGCAATCGGTTGCTTCGTGATGATCAAGACCTCGGGCAAGCCGCAAGTGGTGTCCACGGACTCGCCGGTCGCTCTGGTCAAGGAAGGTCTGTCCTATGTCTGGAAGACCAAGATCGTGCTGGGCGCGATTTCACTGGACCTGATCGTGGTGCTGTTTGCGGGCGTGGCTTTGCTGACGCCGATCTTTGCCCGTGACATCCTGCATGTCGGGCCGATGGGTTTCGGTTTCTTGCGGGCGGCTTTTGGTGTCGGCGCGCTGGTGATGGCGCTGTGGCTCAGCCGCTTTCCGATCCAGCGCAATGGCGGACTGTGGATGTTCGCGGCCGTGGCCGTGTTCGGAGTTTGCACCATTATCTTTGGCCTGTCGAAGATCGTGTGGATTTCGGCGCTGGTGTTGTTCGTCGGCGGTGCCGCAGACATGATCAGCGTCAACGTTCGACAGACCTTGATCCAGCTGGCCACGCCCGATCACATGCGCGGGCGGGTGTCGTCGGTGTCCATGCTGTTCATTGGCGCATCCAACGAACTGGGCGAGGCCTATTCGGGTGTGATGGTCCGTTTGCTGGGGCCGATTGGCGCGGCGGTGTTCGGTGGCTTTGGCGCTCTGGCTGCCACGGGCATCTGGGCCAAGGTTTTCCCGTCCCTCAGAAAAGCCGACAGGCTTTCCTAACAATCAAAAGGCCCGCTGAATCAGCGGGCCTTTTCTATCCTATCGCGAGCGCCAAGGGCGCTCGCGACTTGAGGGGATTTCCGCCCTACCGCTCGCCTTGCGAAGGCTCGCGACTTGAGGGCGTTTACTTCCATTCCTTGAAGTGTTTCGACAGCTTCAGGCCCTGCTTCTGATAGTGGCTGCCACCTTCGCCATAGAGGCGGGTCGGGCGCTCGGTCAGGGGTTCATAAACAAGGCGCGCAACGGTCTGTTCGTGTTCCAGAAGGAAGGGGGTGTCGTGGGTGCGAACCTCCAGCACGCCCTTGGAGCCTGCGCCGTGCGCCTCGTCGGTGCCAAAGCCCGGATCGAAGAAGCCTGCATAGTGGACGCGGAACTCGCCGACAGACGGGTCAATCGGGGTCATCTCGGCGGCTTGGTCGACAGGGATTTCAACGTCGTCGCTGGAGGCCAGGATATAAAACTCGCCCGGATCGAGCAGCAGGTCGCCGTCGCGCAGGGTCAGCGGTTCCCAGAAGTCGCGCGGGTCGTGACCGTCGACGTTCTCCAGATCGACCACACCGGCATGGCGGCGGCCACGGAAACCGACAATGCCGTTGTCGTTCGGCAGCAGGTCCACGCCAACGCTGCGAGTCTCCAGACGCGGCGGTTCGCCCGCCTTGAGGCGCAGCTGGTTCAGGCGCGTGCCCGGACGCACGAGGATGGAGAAGGTCTGGGGCGCGATCTCGAGATACAGCGGGCCTTCATAGCCTTCATCGACATCGTCGAAGCTCTGACCCTGATCGGTCAGCAGGCGCACGAACACATCGACGCGGCCAGTCGAGGATTTCGGGTTGGCGCGGGCGTTTAGGCCCTTGGGCAGGGACAGATGTTCTTGCAGGCGGGCGATATAGACGCAGCCCTTTTCAAGAACATAGCCGCCCGACAGATCCACCGTGTGCATGGCCACATCGCGGATGCGGTCCTCGACCTTGCGCTTTCCGGGCAGGAAGCTGGCGCGGACACGCCACGCCACGTCCGACAGGCGTAGGTCGAGGCTGGCCGGTTGGACCTGATCGGAATCAAATGGGGTCTGGCTGGTGATGGCACCCGTCGCAATCAGGGTCTCGATGCCCTGAAACGGGATGATGCCGGCTTGGTCGGGAAGAGTGAACTTGGTCATGCCGTCCTGTTCTCACACGGATTTTTCCGCCTGTCTCGCCCAGAAAACATCAGTTTGGGCGAGAGTCTGCTTGAACCCCGGTCACGGCGGGACGCATATAGCGCATGGTTCATGGTTCTGCCTATAGCGCCGAGACAGAAGGTATGGTCGTTCGCGTCCAGCCCTCGTTTCTGGCTGCCCAATCCGACCCCGAGGCAGGCCACTGGGTTTGGGCCTATCAAATAGAGATCGTCAATCTGACCGGATCGCCCGTACAGGTCGTGGCGCGTCGCTGGACCATCACCGATGCCGTCGGTCGCGTCGAGGAAGTGCGAGGCTCCGGGGTTGTGGGCGAACAGCCGGTTATCGAGCCGGGCGATAGTTTCGCCTATGCCTCGGGTTGTCCGCTAGCGACGCCGTCGGGATCCATGGTCGGGGCCTATTTCTGCAAGGACCTCGAGGGGCGGATGTTTGAAATCGCTATACCGCACTTCAGTCTGGACATTCCCGATACCCGCCGCACCCTGAACTGAACGGCATAAAAAAAGAGCGCAACGATTGCTCGTTGCGCCCCTCAAGATTTCCGGTGAACGGAAAATTAGATGTAGCGACGAAGGCTGCGAGCCAGCTCCGAAGCGCCGTCCTTGGTGCTCTTCTTGACCTGCGGCTGGTAGGCGACGCGAGCGTGCTCGCCGCAATAGACGCCTTCCGAAGCGCGACGGCCGCAGAACGAGAACTCGCGCGACGACGGATCGCCAATCGGCCATTTGCACATGTGTGCGCCGAGGGTCAGGACGGTCGCCGTGCCCGGCAGTTCCGGCATGGGAGCCGGAGCGGACGGTTGGGCTACCTGCGTCGGCACAGCCGCCGGGCGCGGAGCAACAGCCTCGATGCGGCGCGGCGCCGACGGGGCCTGGGTCGGTTGAGCCGGAGCAGCGGCGGGAGCCGATGCAGCCGGAGTGGCGGCTGCAGCAGCGGCTGCCTTGGCCGTGCTCGGGCGAGCCGTGCGGAAAGTCGTGCGTGCCGGTTGCGACGGGGCCGCGCGGCCCGACAGGCCGAGGCGGTGCACCTTGCCGATGACGGCGTTGCGGGTCACACCGCCGCCCAGTGCCTTGGCAATCTGGGAGGCCGATTGACCTTCAAGCCACAGCTTCTTCAGAGCGCCTACGCGATCTTCTGTCCAGCCTGCGTTCATGCCACCCTCCAAGGGAAGTCGGATTCAATATCTTGTGTCAGGGCGCCGGAAATGACGTCCTTCAGTGGCGCCGATCGTAAATTATTACTTGGGACACGCAATATGTGGAGAATCACCTGTCCACAGAAACCAGATGTAGTATGGTTAATGTCCCGTTTTGACTCACTTTATTTCGCTGTCATCTAACGCTGGATGCCTTGCGAAACGGCGTGGGTATGCGCATTTGGGCGATTATGAGCTCGCAAAACCTGTCTGAACCGACCCCATCGACCCTGCATTCACCGCGCCGCCATGACGGCGTGAACTGGGTTGGCCTGCGCACACTCTATCTGCGCGAGGTGCGACGGTTCTGGAAGGTGGGGGCCCAGACGGTTGCAGCACCCGTTGTAACGACCTTGCTGTACATGATGGTGTTTGTGGTCGCGCTTCAGGGGGCACGTCCGCCGCTACACGGCACGCCCTTTGCCGAGTTCGTCGCACCCGGCCTGATCATGATGGCCATTTTGCAGAACGCGTTTGCCAATGCCTCGTCCAGCCTCATCCAGGCCAAGATCATGGGCACGGCGACCGACTTCCTGACCCCGCCGCTCAGCCCGCTGGAACTGACCATCGGTTTCAGCCTCGGTGCCGCCACGCGCGGGATCGTTGTGGGTCTGGTGACGGCCATTTGTGTGCTGCCGTTCGCCAAGCTAGCTGTCAGCAACATCCTGCTGATCGTCTGGTTTGGCCTGATGTCTTCGCTGCTGATGGGTATGGTCGGCGTTCTGGCTGGTCTGTGGTCGGAGAAGTTCGACCACCTCTCTGCGGTTCAGAACTTTGTGGTCATGCCGATGACCTTCCTGTCGGGCACGTTTTATCTGGTCGACAACCTTCCGGCTCCGTTCGACACCATCAGCCACTTCAACCCTTTCTTCTACCTGATCGACGGATTCCGCGCGGGCTTCATCGGTAACGCTGAAAGCAACCTGCTGGTCGGCACTGCCATCAGCGGCATCCTGACGGTCGTGCTGGGCGTCATCTGCTGGATGGTGTTCAAGTCGGGCTGGCGCCTCAAGAGTTAAGCTTCGCCGTGCGGGCGGTGACCTGACCATATTTTCACTGGTCAGGTCACGCCCCTCGGGCTAGCCCTCTGTCACAAGCGCCCTGTTCGTGCGGGGCTGACAGGGGAGATATTTTTATGGCTATTCGCCAACTTCTGGCATCGAGCGCGGCCTTGGCCCTCGGTGCCGTCATGGCCTCGGCTGCCATGGCGCAGTCCACGGAACAAGCACCGCTGAGCCCTCGCGGCCAATCGATCCACGATGCAGCGGCTGCTCTGGTCAAATCGAACAATACCGAGCGTCTCGATGTCCTGAAGGCCCAACTGGAAGCCGCAGGTGTGCCTTACACCCTGCATGCTTTCGAGGGCGGCAACCGCCAAACCGGTCCGATGTCGGGCAATAATATCGTCATCACCCTGGGCGAGGGCGAGAAAGACATCGTCCTTCTGGCCCACTACGATGCTGCGGTACTGCGCGACGGTGCCTTCTCGCACGGCGTAGTGGACAATGCAGGTGGCACGCTCGCGGTGATCGCTGCGGCAAAGGCTCTTCCTGTCTCCACCATGAAGCACCGCGTGGTCGTGGTTCTGACGGATCAGGAAGAACTGGGCCTGATCGGTGCGCGTAAATGGCTGGAGCAGGCTGACAAATCGCGCATCGCCGCTGCGGTGAACGTCGATGTGGCTGCTTACGGCACGACCGTGATGTTCGGCCTGAACAATGGTCCGGCATCGGCCGGTCTGGTGCGTACCCTGCGCACCCATTGCGCGGACACCAACACCGATTGCGTGGCCTTCCCGGTTTACCCGCCGAGCGAAGACCGCGTGTTTACGGCGGCAGGCTTGCCTGTCCTGTCGCTGGGCATCCAGAATCCGATCGGTGCTCGCCAGATGTGGCTGGCCTTCAACGGCGGACAAGACAACGGCCTGCGCGAAGGCTTTGTGCCGGACGTGTTCCAGAACATTCACACGCACGAAGACAAGATGGACAAGCTTAAGGCGGACGACGTCGCAGCGTTCGCAGACTTCGTGACCCAACTGGTGGTCAAGATCGATAACGGCCAACACTAGAGGGCTACGTAGCCTCGTCGCCGCTTTAAAAGCCCGGAAACGTCCGGGAAGCGGTGTTGACTAAGGTCATCCTTCGTCAGACAAGGATTGAACCCTTTTAAAGCGGTCCCGTCGTAGCCCGGCGGGGCCGTCTCTCATTTCAGGAGCTTGCCGTGTCCGGTCATCTGATGGGCGTTTATAATCGTGCACCGCTGGAAGTGGAGCGCGGCCAGGGCGTCCGACTGTGGTCCACCGACGGGACCGAGTATCTGGACTGCGTCTCGGGCATTTCGACCAATGCTCTGGGCCATGCGGCTCCGGTGCTGGTTGAAGCCCTGAAGGCGCAGGCTGACAAGCTGTGGCACGTCTCGAACATCTATCGCATCCCGGGTCAGGACGAGCTGGCCGACATGCTGTGCGACAAGTCGTTCGCCGAGGTGGTCTTCTTCGCCAACTCGGGCACCGAGGCGGTGGAATGCGCGATCAAGACCGCGCGCAAATACCACCACGCAAAGGGCAATGTTGAGCGCATCGACATCTATGGCTTCGACGGCTCGTTCCATGGCCGGACCTATGGCGGCATCAATGCTGCGGCAAACCCGAACTACACCGAGGGCTTTGGCCCGCCGATGCAGGGCTTCTACCAGCTGAAGTGGGGCGACAAGGACGCTCTGACTCAGGCGTTTGAATCCCCGACCACGGCCGCCATCATCCTCGAGCCGGTTCAGGGCGAGGGCGGCTGCCGCGCGACGCCGGAAGAGGACCTGCGCTGGATGCGCGAGACGGCCGACAAGCACGGCGTCCTGATCATCTTCGATGAAGTCCAGTGCGGCATGGGCCGTACCGGCAAGCTGTGGGCGCACGAATGGGCTGGCATGACGCCGGACATCATGGCTGTGGCCAAGGCTCTGGGTGGCGGCTTCCCGATTGGTGCCTGCCTTGCGACGGCTGAAGCGGCTTCGGGTATGACCGCTGGCGCTCACGGCTCGACCTTCGGTGGCAACCCGCTGGCCATGGCGGTCGGCAAGGCTGCGTTCTCGACCATTGCCTCGGACAAAATCCTGAACAACGTCAACGAGATAGCCGGCTATCTGAAGCAGCAGTTCGCCGGTCTTCAGGAACGCTTTCCGGACGTGATCGCCGAGGTTCGCGGCAAAGGCCTGCTGATGGGTCTGAAGCTGATCCCGAACAACCGCGACTTCATGGGTTGGGCCCGCGACGAAGCCCACATGCTCGTCGCCGGTGGCGGTGACAATCTGGTACGCATCCTGCCCCCGCTGAACATCACGCTGGAAGAAGCCCGCGAAGCTGTCGAGCGTCTGGAAAAAACCTGCGAGTTCGCTCGCGCTCAAGCATCCGCCTAAGGGCGGCGACCGTAGTCTGATTTACGGAGACCGAAATGGTCCGTCACTTCCTCGATATCTACCGTCTCGACGCCGCCGATCTGCGCGGCATTCTGGATGACGCCCACGCCCGCAAGCAGGCCCGCAAGGGCTGGCCCAAGGGCAAGGTTGACGCCGATGCTCCGGCCAAAGACCGCGTTCTGGCGATGATCTTCGAGAAGAACTCGACGCGTACGCGTTTCAGCTTTGATGCCGCCATCCGCCAACTGGGCGGTCAGGGCATCATCGCCAACGCGTCGGACATGCAACTGGGCCGCGGCGAGCCGATCGAGGACACCGCCAAGGTTCTGTCGCGCATGGTCGATGCCGTGATGATCCGCGCCAACGACCACGAAGACGTCGAGCGTTTCGCCCGCGTCTCCGAGGTTCCGGTCATCAACGCCCTGACGGACCGTTCGCACCCGTGCCAGATTCTGGCCGATCTGCTGACCATCGAAGAGCACCTCGGCAATGTCGAGGGCAAGACGATTGCGTGGGTGGGTGACGGCAACAACGTCTGCCACAGCTTCATGCACGCTGCGCCCAAGTTCGGCTTCAAGCTGCGCGTGGCCTGCCCTGCGGAATACCACCCCGACCTGCGCGATCTGGAGAAGGGCGGCGAGTACGTCTACCTGACCTCCGATCCCAAGGATGCGGTTCAGGGTGCCGACGTCGTTGTGACCGACACTTGGGTGTCGATGGGCGACAAGGACTATGAAGCGCGTCTGGCCGCCTTCGAGCCCTACACGGTCGATCAGTCGCTGATGGATCAGGCCAATGACGGTGCTGTCTTCCTTCACTGCCTGCCGGCCCACCGCGGCGAGGAAGTGACCGACGAGGTCATCGACGGTCCGCAATCGCTGATCTTTGACGAAGCCGAAAACCGCATCCATGCCCAGAAGTCCGTTCTGGCCTGGTGCTTCGCCGGCTAGGCAGCCACAAAGACTTAAGCGAAAAGGCCGGAGGGGAAACCTTTCGGCCTTTTTCTTTGCCTCAGTAGGACTGGGGGTTAGGGCCCATGCCGTAGAGCCCGGCCAGATGGATCAGCAGCAGCATTGTCAGGGCCGCGCACACCAGCATCAGGAAGCGCCAAGGCATCATGCGCGGCTTGCTGCGCGTAAGATCCAGCGGCTTTGCGCCACGCCACGCGCAGATTGCGCCGAATACAACGGCAATAAACAACAGGATCAAAGTTAGCTGCAGGCTCATGTGCCTGAGTTGGCTGATCGAAAATCTTTAAGCAAGCCCCCAGTTGTGGGGCTGGCAAATCAGCAACCTTCTGTTAACCAAGTCCATACTGTCCCGCTCGGATTGTCCGCGCTGGATTTGGTAAGCGTCCAGATATTGTGGTTATGGAAGTGTTTGCATACAACATGTGGACAACGACCGTCGCCGTCACGACGCAGGAGACGAATCAGTGAGCGCAACGGCGCCTTGGAGCGTGAAGGGGATCGACCCCAAAGCCCGCGAGATCGCAAAGGATCTCGCGCGTCGCTCCGGCATGACCCTCGGCGAATGGCTTAACTCCATGATTATGGACGAGCCGGAAGACGACGGTGTCACGCCCCTTCCGCGCCGGTCCGCCATTCCTGATCCGTACGACCGCCGTGCCCGCCGCCGCCGTCTCGACGACGCCTACGAAGGCCAGAGCGGAAATGAGGGCATCAATGCCCTGATCCTCGAACTGGGCGAACGCCTCGAAGAAGCCGAGCGACGTTCGGCTTCGGCGATTCAAGGCATCGACCAGGCTGTTGCCGGTCTGATGCGCCGCATGGACACCAGCCGCGAACAGGACAGCCAGCGCGAGCGTCGGCTGGACGATGTCGCGCGCGAACTGCGTGACGGCCACCAAAGGCTCAAGCAGTTGGAAGCGCGCGAGGCCGGTGCCGGTGCGGATGACCTGAAGGCGCGTCTGGATCGTGCACAGGACGCAACGCATATGGCCCTTCAGGGGCTGGAGCGTTCCTTTGCCGCTCTCGACAAGCGACTGGGCTCGCTGGAAGCTCGCCCCTCGCACGATGACGGGCAATTGGCTCAACTGGCAGAGACACTGGGTCGCCAGATCGAGGCCAACCGTCAGGACATGCTCTCGCGTCTGGAAAAGGTGGGGGACACCAGCCGCCTTGCCCGCGCCGAGCAGACCCTTGGCAAGCTGGTTCGCCAGACCGCTGCAGCAGAACTCAAGTCCGCCCGCGCCGTGGAGGCGATGGGCCACGAGATCATGCGCATCGCCCAGAATATGAACGGGCGCATGCAGACGCTGGAGCAAGCCAGCGCCAGCGAAAACTCGACCACGCTCGACATGCGTCTGGCCGAGCTGGGCCGCGTTCTGGACGAGAAGCTGGACCGCGAAATCGCCCGTCACAGCCAGTCGGTCGAAAACCGCCTTTCGCGTCAAGAAGACCAGAACGCATTGGCGCTGGAGCGTCTGGGCGGCGAGATCACGCGCATTTCGGACCGCCTGTCGGAGCGTATTTCCCAGACCGAGCGCCGCTCGACGCAGGCCATCGACGATATCGGCCGCCGTCTGGCTGAAAGCAGCGAGAAGCTGGAGCGCCGCTCGGAAGATGTCTCCGGCGAAATGGCCGAGCGTCTGCGCCAAAGTGAAGAGCGCACGCGCCGCCTGCTGGAAGAAGCCCGGGAGGTTCGCGCCCGCCGCGAAGCCGCCGCCCACCATGCTGCGCCGCGCCTGACCTCGGCTGCACCTCCGGCGGCGATGGCCTTTGACGACGTGCCTGACTTCATTGCCGACGACCAGCCGGCTGTGTCGCTGTTCGGGGCTGCGCCGACCGACGAGTGGTTGCCGCAACAGGCAGAGCCTGATGACTGGCGTGCCTCGGCACTGGCCACAAACCCCATTGATGCACCATTGCCGGAAGCACAGGCGACCGACGGCTGGGCCGACACAGTGGCCGCCGAGATGGCGGTAGAGCCATTCCCGACGCACGATGACCTGCGTCCGTTCGGAAGTCTCGAAGACGAACTGGATACGGATGCATCCCCCGTTGCGGAGGCCGACGATCTCCAGGCCGACGCCGAGGCCGACGATTTCCCGTCGATCTTCGCTTCGTCCGGACATGAGTTGGCTGCCGACCAGAGCGATGCCGATACTTCGCAGGCCGTAACCGACGCTATCGACGAGCAGGTGTTTGCTGAGCCCGCACAAATACCGGCCCATGAGCGCGAAGCCGCTGAAAGCTTCCTCGGTGCGCTGGCTGCCGAAATGGAAGCCAGTCAGGAAGCCGCCGAGCCGAGCACGCGCGACGTCATAGATCAGGCCCGTGCGGCGATCGTTGATGACGTGCCCGAAGTGGCACCGCGCAAAACCTTTGGCCTCGGCAAGCTGCGAAAAAAGGGCGGGACTTCCGCGCTCCAGCAAAAGCTGGACCGCAAAGCCGCACGTGACGGATCGACCGTGGGGCAGGCGCTGAAGGTATCGGCGCTAGCCATGCTGGTCGTGGGTGGCGGCGGCTATGGCACGCTTAAACTGCTCAAGGATCAGGATATCGATTTCGGTCAGGCCGCCAGCGCTCCGCCAGCAGCACCGATGGCTGCATTGGCACTGGATGCCACGCCCACCGATGCCGTGCCGTCCAAGGAAGTGGCCGAGACGGAAGGGGCAGCGATCTTCAAGCGCGCCGAGCTTTTGTTGGACAATGGTGACATGTCCGGACTGGAGCCAATGAAGCGCGCCGCTGAACTGGGCTATGTACCCGCGCAGATGCGATTGGCGGCGATCTACACCGAAGGCGCAGCAGGCATTGAAGCCGATGTTGTGGAAGCCCGCGCATGGGTACGCCGCGCGGCCGAGGCGGGCGAGCCCAAGGCGATGCAGCACTATGCGACCTTGCTGTACGACGGCACGGGCGGGGAGCGCGACGAAAAGTCGGCCGTTTACTGGATGCGCAAATCTGCCGAGGCAGGCCGCGTGGACAGCCAGTACAACGTCGCCCACCTCTACGAAAAAGGCGTCAAAGGCGGGCCGGCTAATAAGATCGAGGCCATGACCTGGTATATGATCGCGGCTCGGCGCGGCGACCAACAGGCCTTGGCGGCTATCCAACGCCTGACCCCCGAACTCAAGCCGGAACAGCGCGCCGCCGCGCGCAACGCCGCCGATAACTTTACCGTCCCGCCGGTTTCCTGACCTTTGTCGGGAACGGTAGGGGTGGTCTGACGGGTCAGCGTTGGCTAAAGCCTTAGAGTAGACGCCGAACGGGGTGTCGCTTGCCGTTCCTTGTCAACCGAAGGCGCGTACAGTGGATATTTATCTGCCGATCGCCGAAGTCTCGGTGAACTGGCCGCTCCTGATGTTGTTGGGAGCGACGGTTGGCTTTGTCTCGGGCCTGTTCGGCATTGGCGGCGGGTTCCTGATGGCCCCGATTCTCGTCTTCATGGGTATCCCGCCTACGGTGGCTGTCGCCAGTCAGGCCAGCCATGTCGTGGCCTCCTCCACCTCCGGCGTTATCCGCTATTCAATGATGAAGGGCGTGGATTACCGCATCGGTACCCTGATGGCTGTCGGCGGGGCCTTGGGTGCTGTGCTGGGCGTGGAGCTGTTCCGGTATCTTCGACTGTTGGGACAGGCCGATCTGGTTGTCGCTGTCTCCTATCTTATCTTCCTCGGTTCCATCGGCTCGATGATGGTTTTCGAGAGCCTGACCAAGATTCTTCAGCGCGTGCGGGGCGAAACACCACCCCGCAAGGACCGCCGCCGTCCGATGTGGCTGTATGGACTGCCCCTGCGCATGCGTTTCCCGCGCTCGGGCCTATACATTAGTGCCATCCCGCCATTCGGACTGGGTGTGTTTGCCGGTATCCTGTCGGCTATTATGGGTGTGGGGGGCGGGTTCATCCTCGTTCCGGCCATGCTCTATGTGCTGCGCATGCGGGCCAGCGTCGTGGTCGGCACCAGCCTGTTCCAGATCATCATCACCACGGCGATCACCACCATCCTGCAGGCAGGCCGCAACCAGACGGTCGATATCGTGCTGTCGATGATCCTGCTGCTTGGCGGGGTTGTCGGGGCGCAATACGGAGCGCGTCTGTCCGGGCGCTTCCGCGCCGAGGAGATGCGCGCGGCGCTGGGCTTTATCGTCCTTCTGGTGGGTATCCAGATGGGTCTGGAGCTGTTTGTCCGCCCCAGTGAGTTGTTCCTGATGGCACCGGGGATCGGGGACTAATGTTTCAAGATATCCCGCCCGAACCCGCTGCTGTGGTGCAAACCGTTCCCGCGCCCCCGCCGCCCGAGCAGAGCATCAATACCGCCCGCGAAGTCCGTGTCGCAGCCGCGCTGACAGATGCGCAGATCAAGGTCGATACACGCTTCAGCGGGGCGTCCATCGTCCTCTACGGGGCCGTGTTCAATCCGACCGAGACGCCTACGGACGTGGTTCTTGTCGTTCGTGGGCCGGACGAGACTGTGCGTCTGGTCAAAAAGACCCGGCACAACGGTGTCTGGCTCAACAGCCGTCCGGTCGTGTTTGAAGGCGCGCCGGGCTTTTACATGACGGCTTCGACGAGGCCCTTGGCCGACATCGCCGATTTTGGCCAGTTGCGCCGTCTTGGCGTCGGTCTGGACCACTTGCGCATTAATGCCCCCGAAGAGGCGACGACTGTCACCCGCTATGGCGTGCGCGATGTTGTTATCAGCCGTCTGGGCGAGGATTATCTGGATTGGCGCCGTGCGGTGATCCGCCTGAAGGAATCTGCAGGCCTGTATAAGAGCAATCCTAAGGGCGTACGCTTTGTCGATCGCGGCCTGTTCCGTGCCGAGGTCGAACTGCCCGCGACGGCCCCGACGGGCATCTATTATGCCGAGGTCTGGCTGTTCCAGCAGGGTGCTCCGATTTCGGTGTCTAATATGACGCTGACGGTCGAGAAGGTGGGGCTGGAGCGCCGCATCTATCAGTTCGCCCATCGCCAGCCTTGGCTATACGGCATACTCTGCGTGCTGATTGCAGCGGGTATCGGCTATCTCGCCTCCCGTATTTTCCGGAACCGCTGAGCCCCTTCTCAAGTAGAGAGCGCCCGCGGCGCGAGCGGTAGAAGGCCCCTCTCATAAAGAGAGCGCCCGCGACGCGAACGGTAGAAGGCTTCTCTCATATCGAGTGCGCCCGCGGCGCGAACGGTAGAGAAACAAAAAAAGGGCGACCCGACGGGCCGCCCTTTTCCTTGTTCACCTTTCGGCGTCTCTTAGGCGGCTTCAGCCGACTTCGAGAACTTGCCGTAGAAGGTCTCGCCAGCGGCAGCCATGTCGCGCAGCAGTTGCGGCACTTCGAAGCGCGGGCCGTAGGCAGCAGCCAGACGGTCAGCAGTTTCGACGAACTTGGCCAGACCGATCTGGTCGATGAAGGTGATCGGACCACCCGACCAAGGCGCGAAGCCCCAGCCGAGGATGGCACCGAGGTCGCCTTCACGCGGATCGTCGATCACGCCCTCAGCCCAGCAGCGTGCCACTTCGACAGCTTGACGGTACAGCAGGCGGGTCTTGATCTCTTCGATAGTGTCGAACGCTTCGGCGGTTTCGTTGAAGCCTTCGGTCTTGGTGGTCGGAGCCAGTTCGGCCAGACCCGGCCAGATGACCTTCGGCTTCTGGTCGTAGTCGTAGAAGCCCTTGCCGTTCTTGCGGCCGTAGCGACCCCCTTCAACCATGGTCGAGACGATCTTCTCGCCTGCGGTCGGGACATAGGCGTCGCCCAGGTCTTCCTTGGTTTGCTTGGTGATTTTGTACGACAGGTCCAGAGCGACGTCGTCGTGCATTTCCAGCGGACCACGCGGCATGCCGGTGGCACGGCCGATGTTGTCGATGGCGACCGGCGAGTAGCCTTCTTCCAGCAGCGCCATGCCTTCCATCAGGTAGGTGGAGAAGCAACGCGAGGTGTAGAAGCCGCGGCTGTCGTTGACGACGATCGGGGTCTTCTTGATCTTCAGGACGTAGTCCAGAGCCTTGGCCAGAGCCTCGTCGCTGGTCTTTTCAGCCATGATGATCTCGACCAGCATCATCTTGTCGACCGGCGAGAAGAAGTGGATGCCGATGAAGTCTTCCGGACGAACCGAAGCTTCGGCCAAGCCCGTGATCGGGAGGGTCGAGGTGTTCGAACCGAAGATCGCGCCCTTCTCAAGTTGGGCTTCGGCGTTCTTGGTGACGGTGGCCTTGATCTCGCGGTTTTCGAACACGGCCTCGATCACCAGGTCCGAACCCTTGATCAGGTCGTAGTCGGTGGTCGGGGTGATCAGGGCGAGGATGCCGTCAGCCTTCTCCTGGGTCATGTGACCGCGCGAGACGCGCTTCTGGATCAGGTCAACAGCGTATTGTTTACCCTTCTCGGCGGCTTCCTGATTGGTGTCGATCAGGATGGTTTCGATACCGGCCATGGCTTGGACGTAGGCGATGCCTGCACCCATCATGCCGGCGCCGATGACCGTGACCTTCTTCGGGTCCGACTTCGGAATTCCAGCCGGGCGAACCGCGCCCTTGTCCAGCTCCTGCTTCGACAGGAACAGCGAGCGGATCATGGCCTGAGCCTGCGGGGTCATCAGGGTCTTGATGAAATAGCGGGTCTCGATACGCAGACCGGCATCCATCGGAACCTGAACGCCCTCATAGACGGCCTTCATCATGTTCAGAACGGCCGGATAGTTGCCGTACGAGTTCTTGCGCAGGATGGCGTTGCCCATGATGAACACCTGGGCACCGGCCGGATGGTAAGGACCGCCGCCCGGCAGTTTGAACTTGGGTTCATCCCACGGTTGGACAGCCTTGCCGCCGTTCTTGATCCAGGTCTTGGCCGCTTCGACCGACTGGCCGATTTCAACGACTTCGTGGACGACGCCAGCCGACTTGGCGTCGTTCGGACGCCACGACTTGCCTTCGGCCATCTGCATCAGAGCGGTCTGGACGCCGATCAGGCGGGTCAGACGCTGGGTGCCGCCGCCGCCCGGGAACAGGCCGACCTTGATTTCCGGCAGACCCAGTTGGATCTTCGGATTGTTCTCGACCACGCGGTAGTGGCAGGCGAGGGTGAACTCGAGGCCACCGCCCAGAGCCAGGCCATTGATGGCGGCTGCCACCGGCTTGCCGCAGGTTTCCAGTGCACGGAAGGCACCGTTCAGAGCCCAACCCGCGTCAAACGCCGATTGCAGGTCGCCAGCGCCCGACAACATGCCCGAAGCCATGTCGCCAAGGTCGGCACCGGCGCAGAAGCCCGATTGTTTGCCCGAGGTGATAACCACGCCCTTGATGGCGTCATCCGACTGAATCTTCTCGACCAGTTGCGGGATCTCTTTGATCACAGCACCGGTCAGGGTGTTCATCGAACGGTTCGGAACGTCGAAGGCAACAACGGCAATACCGTCGGCATCGATTTCGATCTTGAAGTTTTCCATCGTCATTCGCTCCTAGATCAGACGCGTTCGATCACGGTGGCGGTACCCATGCCGCCGCCGATGCACAGGGTGGCCAGAGCCGTCGACTTGTCCGAGCGTTCCAGCTCGTCCAGCACGGTGCCGAGGATCATGGCACCGGTGGCACCCAGCGGGTGACCCATGGCGATAGCGCCGCCGCAGACGTTGATCTTGTCGTGCGGGATGTCGAGGGCTTGCATGTAGCGCAGGACCACAGCGGCAAAGGCTTCGTTCAGTTCATAGAGGTCGATGTCGGCAACGGACATGCCCAGCTTGCCCAGCAGCTTGCGGGTCACCGGTTCCGGACCGGTCAGCATGATCGACGGTTCCGAACCGATCGATGCACCGCCGAGAATCTTGGCGCGCGGCTTGAGGCCGAGGGCTTCGCCCATTTCCTTCGAACCGATCAGGATGCCGGCAGCACCGTCAACGATGCCCGAGGAGTTGCCCGGGGTGTGAACGTGGTTCACGCCGGCGACTTCAGGGTAGCGTTGGTTGATCACCGCGTCGAAGCCCATGGTGCCCATCATGGTGAAAGACGGGTTCAGACCACCGAGGGTCTGCATGGTGGTGTTCGGACGGATAGTTTCGTCGCGGTCCAGACGGGTCAGACCCAGCTGGTCCTTCACGGCGACGACCGACTTGGCAAAGCGTTTCTCTTCCCAAGAACGGGCGGCGCGCTTGTGCGATTCAACTGAATAGGCGTCCACGTCGTCGCGGCTGATGCCGTATTTCGAGGCGATCATGTCTGCGGACACGCCCTGCGGCACGAAGTAGGACGGGAAGGCTGCCGACGGATCGGTCGGCCATGCGCCGCCGTCCGAGCCCATGGGCACGCGGCTCATGGCTTCGACGCCACCGCCGATGGCCATGCCGGCTTCACCCGACTTCACCTTGGCAGCCGCAACGTTCACAGCTTCCAGGCCCGAGGCGCAGAAGCGGTTCAGTTGGAAGCCGGCGGTTTCTTGCGAGTAGCCAGCAGCCAGAACGGCCGTGCGGGCAATACAGGAGCCTTGCTCGCCAACCGGCGACACCACGCCCATGACAACATCGTCGACCTTGGAGGTGTCGAGGTTGTTGCGGTCACGCAGGGCTTCCAGCACCTGCGAAGCCAGGCTCAGCGCGGTGATTTCGTGAAGGCTGCCGTCTTTCTTGCCCTTGCCGCGCGGGGTCCGCACGGCGTCGTAGATATAGGCCTCGGCCATCTGGTGCGTCTCTCTTTTATGTTCGTGTTCCCAACCACCCGAAGACAGATGGGGATACGGTTATCGTTCTGCGACCCGCGAGCGCTGCTTTGGGGCAGACGAAGGTCGAGAAGCTCGGCCCTAGAAAACCGACGTTTACGTCAACGTCAAGTAACAAGGCGCGTGAGAGACATCAGATGGCGGCGTCATAGTGACAATAGTGTCAATATGACGTCTTGCATTAGGGTTTAGCGCGACAGGCGGACCAGCTTGCCGTTGTCCTCGTCGGTAATGACCCAGACCGCACCATCGGCACCCACCGCGACATCACGGATACGCTCGCCAAGGCCGGTCAGCAGGCGCTCTTCACCGACCACGCGATTGTTCTCGAGGACGAGCCGAACAAGATGCTTGCCGCCCAGACCGCCGATCAGGGCATTGCCCTTCCACTCTGGGAACATGTTGCCTTCATAGAATGTCATCCCGCCCGGCGCGATGACCGGATCCCAGTAATAGACCGGCTGGACCGTACCTTCGGCGGTCGCGTTCATGCCTGGAATGGGCTGGCCGTTATATTCGATGCCATATCCTGCAATCGGCCAGCCATAGTTGCTGCCCGCTTCGATCAGGTTCAACTCATCGCCGCCGCGCGTACCGTGCTCAATCGTCCAGACCGCGCCGGTGCCGGGCTGGATCGCGATGCCCTGCGGGTTGCGGTGGCCATAGGTGAAGTTCTGCGCAAGGGCACCGTCGCGACCGACGAAAGGGTTGTCCTGCGGCACGCTTCCGTCCGCGTTGATGCGGACGACCTTGCCGTGGTGGGTGCCGAGGTTCTGGGCGTCGGGGCGTTTCGGCTTGTCCGAACGCTCGCCGATGGTGATGTACAGTTTGCCGTCCGGCGCAAAGGCCAGCGACGAGCCATAGTGTTTGTCGCCGTCATAGGTCTGGGCGACCTCGAAGACGACCTGAAGGTTTTCCAGCTTGGTATTGTCGTCCGACAGGCGGGCGCGGGCGACGGCGGTGCCGTTACCGCCCTGGCGCGGCTGGGCGAAGGAGAAGTAAACCAGACGGTCCTGCGCGAAGCTCGGGCTGAGGATGACATCCAGCAGACCGCCTTGTCCTTTGGCATCAACGGCAGGAACTCCCGAGATAGGCGCACCGATCTGGCCTTCATTGCTGACGATCCGCAGGCGGCCGGGCTTTTCTGTCACCAGCCAGTTGCCGTCCGGCAGGAGTACCAGCCCCCAAGGCTTTTCAAGACCGGAGGCTACAACATTGTGGGTCATGGTCCCTTGCGTCGCGACGCCGGGCGCGCGCGTCTGGCCCTCAAAGGCGGGCACCTGATCGGGATTATTGGGTGCGCGTGTTTCGACGGGCGCGCCTGCCTGGGACGAGGTTTGTCCAGTCGCGCCGCATGCAGCGGTCATGGCGATGGCCGAGGTGGCTACAAAAAGCAGAAGGGGGCGCATGGTCATTCTCTTTCGAAAGCGCGGTCTGAAAAGCTTCGGCGCGTTAAGGTGACGATTGTTATGCGAATAAGGTCGGCGAGTTTAAGCAATTTCTGCGTTTAACCGCTTGAACCAAATCGTGCTGGGCGATATAGGCACCGCTCTCGCGACGGAAGACAACAGGTCATCCGGTCGCGGAGCCTTCACGGCTCGGGTGGCAACACCCAAGGTGTGGAATGGTTGGGTAGCTCAGATGGTTAGAGCGGTGGATTCATAACCCACAGGTCGGCGGTTCGATCCCGCCTCCAACCACCACCTCCTTCGCGCGACAATAAGTCGAAACGACAAAGGCTCCCGATCTTTCGGGAGCCTTTCGTTTATCCGTCAAAAGCCGAGGGATTGAAGGAAGCCCAGATGCTCGAGAAGGATCTTGGTGCCCAGTAGAATCAGGGCAATCCCGCCAACGATTTCTGCGGCGCGGCCCAGTTTGGTGCCCACGATCTTGCCAATGAGCATGCCGAGGGTTGCCAGAGCAAAAGTGGTGGCCCCGATGGCGGCGGCGATAATCCAGATATTGGCGCTCAAGAAGGCCAGGCCGACGCCCACGGCACCTGCGTCAATCGAGGTGCCGACCGCTGTTGCAATAAGGGTGAACAGACCACGCGAGCCCTTCGGGCCTTCTGGCCGCCCTTCAGTATCCGCGTCGTCGTGGGTCAGTCCCTCGTAGAGCATCTTGCCGCCGACGAGGCCCAGAAGTCCGAAGGCGATCCAGTGATCGACCGCCTCGACCAGACCGGCAAACATTATGCCCACGCCAAAACCGATGAGCGGGGTCAGGGCTTCGATCACCCCGAAGACGAGGCCTTGCCTAATGGCTTGGTCGAAGTCGGGATGGTGTTTGGCCCCGCGACTGATGGCGGCAGCGAAAGCATCTGCGGACATGCTGAGTGACAGCACGGCGATAGCGATAGGCGACATCATGAACAGACTACAGAGCCGGACGCGTGACAGCACACCACGGGCGCAGGCCGGCTCGACCCCCGAGGATGTGCTGGTCTCGCTAGGCGGGAAAACCCGCTAATCGCGCCATGCCGAAAGGCAAGTGTGTTGACGCGAACCCGACTGAGAGACGTCGGAAGCTACTCCCCAACGCCGTGTCGTCTAAAGGTTGGAACCTCGGCGGTCAAGAGCATCCGACATCTGGCGTAGGGGACAAGTCGTCCCATCTGTGCTAAACGCCCGCCCTTATCCCCCTTACGCCGTAGGATTTTTTGGCCGTGAGCATCACGCTGGACCTCTCGCGCTCTGTCGCTTCTAAAGCCCCCGTCAACCTGTCCGGTCTGACGCGCGAGGGCCTGCGTCAGGCGCTGATCGACGCCGGCATCTGCCCGCCTGAGAAGGCCAAGATGCGCGCCACTCAGGCGTGGCGCTGGATCCACCACTACGGTGTGACCGACTTCGCCCAGATGAGCGATATCGCCAAGGAAACCCGCGCCGCCATGGCCGAGGCCTTTGTGCTGGATCGCCCTGAAGTAGTAGAGCGTCTGGTTTCCAAGGACGGCACCCGCAAATGGCTCATCCGCATGGGGCCGGGCATCGAGGTGGAAACCGTCTATATCCCTGACGTGGGCCGTGCGGGCGCTCTGTGCGTCTCGTCGCAGGTCGGCTGTACCCTGAACTGCACCTTCTGCCACACCGGCACGCAAAAGCTGGTGCGCAACCTGACGGCTGCCGAGATCGTGGCTCAGGTTCAGGTGGCGCGTGACGACCTTGAAGAGTGGCCGTCGCCGAAGGAAGACCGTCGCCTGTCCAACATCGTCTTCATGGGCATGGGCGAGCCGCTCTATAACCTCGACAATGTCTCGGACGCGATCGACATCATCTCGGACGGCGAAGGCATCGCCATCTCGCGTCGCCGCATCACCGTTTCGACCTCGGGCGTGGTTCCGAAGATTCCGGAACTGGGCGAGCGTACCGGCACCATGCTGGCCATCAGCCTGCACGCCACCAACGATCCGCTGCGCGACAAGCTGGTGCCTCTGAACAAGAAGTATCCGCTGGAACAGCTGATGGAAGCCATCCGCGCCTATCCGGGTCTGGGTAACTCCAAGCGCGTGACCTTCGAGTATGTGATGCTGAAAGGCGTCAACGACAGCCCCGACGAAGCCCGCGCCCTGTGCAAGCTGATCTCGGGCATTCCGGCCAAGATCAACCTGATCCCGTTCAACCCGTGGCCGGGAACCGACTATGAATGCTCGGACTGGAAGGCGATTGAAACCTTCGCGGCTATACTGAACCGCGCAGGCTATGCCTCGCCGATCCGCACCCCGCGCGGTCGCGACATCCTCGCCGCCTGTGGTCAGCTGAAGTCGGAATCCGAGAAGAAGCGCGCCAGTGCCGTTCGTGCCGAACAGCAGACCGCCGAGGCATCCGACGCAGCCTAAGGCTGTTTGTAGCCGACCTTCCAGATAATCCACCCCGCAACGCCGCCTGGTATCAGCAGCGGCGTTACGGGGAAGCTCTGCGGCATGGCAGCTATGCCTCCGAGAACGCTGAGCATGCCTCCCGCTGCGGGCAGGCTTTGCGGCCCGCTGAGCTCCAGGCGGTGCAGCCCGTGCCACGCCGGTATGCCTATAAGAGTGATGCCGACCGTAAAGGCTAGCCAGTGCCGAAGGCGCGGCCCAGCGCCGTTCCGATGAAAAGGGCTAATCCGCAACAAGTCGTTGCAAGAATTGGGGTTCAAGCTTGCATGACGGTGCTTGTCGAAACGACTTAAGGCAGGCAAGGCATTCTAACAGGTTTATAACCGCACTTGTTTAGAGGACCGTCGTAGAACAGATGGAAACGTCAAACGTCGCAGGCGTGCTTTCGAGCCCGGAGGTTCAGGCCTTCGCCAACGGCTTCCCTGTGATGATGCTGCATCTGGTCATTACGCTGGGCCTGCTGGTTGCGGCGGCGACGGTCTATGCCCTGCTGACCCCGTGGCGCGAAGTGCACCTGATCCGTCAGGGGAATGCCGCAGCGGCTACGGGATTTGGTGCCGTTCTGCTCAGTCTCGCGATACCGCTTGCTGTCTCGCTGTCGGTATCCGACTCCATCCGCGACATCGTGATCTGGGGCGTGGCGACCATGGTGTTGCAGCTTCTGGTCTTCCGCGTAGTTGACCTGATGCTGACGGGCCTGCCCCAGCGTATCGAACGCGGAGAGGTTTCCGCCGCCATCGTGCTGGCGGGTGCCAAGCTGGCAACGTCGCTGGTCATTGCGGCGTCACTGACGGGCTAAGACGACAAACATGCGTCTCCCCCTTCCGGACTGGCTCATCTACTGCTCGGTCATCGGGGTCATCCTGATCGCCTCCCTGAGCCGTGGGGAAAAGGCCAATGTTCCCGCAACGGACAGCGTGCCGCCCGAAGAAGCAGGCGCAGAACTTTTGGGCCCGATCACGCCCTTTGATCCATCGGTTGTTGTCGAAGCCGGTGACAGCGATAATCGCCCGCAGATGGGCACCGCATTTTCCATCGCCGACGACGGACGCTGGATCACAGCGCGCCACGTGGTCGAAGGCTGCCGCCAGCCTGCGTTGATCATCGACAAGCAAAGGGCACTGGCCGCTGATGTGCGTCTGGCGGCCAAGACGGATGTGGCGCTGTTGCTCACGGACGGCGGGCCGCCGGCCCTGCCGCTTGCAGGGGACGAGCCGCTTTATAAGGGGCAGCGCGCCTTCCACCCCGGCTTCCCCCAGGGCAAGGCCGGCGAGGTGGCATCGCGCCTTATCGGTCGCGAAACGCTGAAGGTGCGCGGTCGCCATAACTATGACGAGCCTGTGCTGGCGTGGGCCGAGTCCGGTCGCACAAACGGTCTGGACGGTACGCTGTCGGGCCTGTCCGGCGCGCCGGTCATGGACCGCCGAGGGCGTGTGCTGGGTGTGACGATTGCAGAGTCGCCGCGTCGGGGCCGTATCTATACGACCGCCCCCAGTAGCTTTGTCGCCGCCGTTGGCTCGCACCGAAGCCGCGATGCCGAGGGACTGGGACAGGTGGTGACGACCCGCAATTACGGAGCCGTCTCCGACCAGTTGAGGCGCGACCTGCGCGTGGCACAGGTCGTCTGCCTCGCAGTCTGATCCCTAGTTCAGCGTGGCGCTGTCCAGGTTCAGGTCCTTGGCGTCGATGACCTCGACGTTGGGGTATTTGGCGCGAAGATCATCGAGGAACATCGATGCATCGCCCACCACCACCACATTGGCGCGGTCC
>NZ_JSYD01000004.1:0-32283 GCF_054824005.1 Brevundimonas sp. GN22
TGCGGAACTGTGTGAGTTTGCCAAGGGTTCAGGGGTGTTTTGCGAAGTTGCAAAATGGGCGAAAAACTATTTCTCGGTAACAAGGTTCGTAAACTGCGCGAGGCCAAGGGCTGGACTCTGGACCATTGCGCGTCGCGTCTGGCGCTGTCGCCTTCCTACCTTTCGCAGATCGAGACGAACCAGCGACCGGCCACGGCGCGGGTGCTGATTTCCCTGACCCGTGCCTTTGACGTGGATGCCAGTATTTTCGATCTGGAGGGTGATGCCCGCCTGATCGCCGACCTGCGCGAAGCGGTGAGCGACGTCGCCGGATCAGGCGAAGTGCCGACTCCAGCCGAACTGAAACACGCCGTGACCAATGCGCCGCGTCTGGCGCGTCAGTTCCTGAGCCTGCACCAAAACTATCGTCGCCTTGATGACCGGCTGAAAACCCTGAACGAGACGCTGGGCCGCGACGAGAAACAGGTCTCGGCTCCTGTCCTCCCCTATGAGGCGGTGCGCGACTTCTTCCACTATCGCGACAACTATATCGACACGCTGGATCAGGCCGCAGAGCAATTGGCCGAAAGGCTGGCCATCGGTGCCAGCAACCACCCGGAACGCCTTTTGGAACATGCCCTTGGCGATCTGTGCGGGGTACGTGTGGCCTATGGAGAGGGGTTGATGCGGCGGTATGATCCGCAGGCGCGTATCCTCTATATCGACCCTGCCCTGCCCGCCGCGACGCGCAGTTTCCAGATGGCACACCAACTGGCGCTGTTGGTCTTTACCGACACCATCGAGGACGAACTCGTTCGCGCCAATTTCGAGACGCCCGCTGCGACCGATGTGTGCCGCGTTGGATTGGCCAACTATGCGGCGGGGGCGATCCTGATGCCCTATCGTCGCTTCCTCGATAGCGCCCGCGAACTGCGTCACGACGTCGATCTGATGCGCCAACGCTTCCACACCAGCTTCGAACAGGTGTGCCAGCGACTGTCCACGCTACAGCGCCCCGGTTGGCGCGGCGTGCCCTTCTATTTCGCCCGCGTGGACATGGCAGGCAACATCACCAAACGCCACAGCGCGACCCGCTTCCAGTTCGCCCGTTTCGGCGGGGCCTGTCCGTTGTGGAACGTGCATGAAGCCTTCAGTTCGCCCGACCGCATTCTGGTGAACCTGTCGGAAATGCCGGACGGCGCGAAATACATCTGCATCGCCAAAAGCGTGTCCAAACCGGGCGGATCGTACCTTGAGCCTGACCGTCGCTATGCGCTGGGCCTCGGCTGCGAAATCGAACACGCCGACCAACTCGTCTATGCCGCAGGGCTTGACCTCAAGGGCCCGCCGACGCGGATGGGCGTTTCCTGCCGCATCTGCGAACGCACCGACTGCCAGCAGCGGGCCTTCCCGCCGATCGACCGCACGCTCCACGTTCCGCCGCACCAGCGCGGCGTCATTCCCTATGCACTGGGCTAATAGCAAAGTTAGCGAATTCTTGGATTGACGTGCGGCTGTTTTGCACCGCAATGTCCGGTTGTGCATTGCGAATACTGACATTTGTGTCAATGATGGATCGAGCGCGGTCCATCCCGTCCGTTAGAAGCCGATCCAATCCCTTCATTCGGCCCTGATGGCTCCGCGCGCAGCGTTGCGCGCCCGACCTCCATCGTGCCTGCGTGCAATTTTTCGAGACGCCCATGACCAAGGCCTTTCTTGCCTCGACCGCCAGCCTGATCGCCCTCGCCTTCAGCGGGGTCGCCCATGCCGAAGAGGTTGCGCTGGATGATCCGCAAGCCACCCGCGTGGGGGACATCGTCGTCACCGCCCAGCGCCGCGAACAGGCCAGTCAGGACGTCGGCGTCTCGCTCAGCATCATCGGCGGCCAGACGCTGGACGAACGTGCCATCAGCGTCGTCAACGACCTCGAAAACGCCGTGCCGAATATGGAGGTCGACAGCCAGTTCGGCGGCGGCCAGCCCCAGTTCCGCATCCGTGGCATTGGCGCGCGTGAATATTCGTCCAACAATGCCTCCACCGTCGGCGTCTATGTCGATGAAGTCGCCCATCCCTATACGGTGACAACGCAGGGCGCTCTGTTCGACGTGGCCCGCATGGAGGTTCTGCGCGGCCCGCAAGGCACGCTCTATGGTCGCAACACCACCGGCGGCGCAGTGAACGTCATTACCAACGCCCCGACCTACTATCTGACCGGCGGTTTCAACGCCGAATACGGCAGCTATGACCGCTATAAGGTCGAGGGCTTTGTCTCTGGCCCGATCACCGAAAAGTTGCTGGGTCGCCTCGCCGCTACCACCGAACAGGGCGGCGCATGGCAGTATCACCGTGACACGGGCGAAGCCTTGGGCGAAGCCGATAAGCTGGCCATCCGTGGCCGCCTGACGTGGGATGCGACGGACAACACCACGGTCGATCTGTCCGCCACATGGCAACAGGACAACTCCGACGGCCTCGGCTTCCGCCTGCTGGGCCCGTACCGCGTGGCCGATGGCTCGATCACCTATCCGGCGGATACCGCATGGCGCATTACCGCCTGGCAGATCGCGCCGGACATGGCCGCCGTCGCAGGCCTTGGCCTCGATGCCAAGCCGCAACGCGACAACGATGGTTTTGACCTGTCGCTGCGTATCAAGTCCGACCTCGGGTTTGCCGACCTGACCTCGATCAGCGCCTATCAGACCTTCGAGCGCAACGAATACAATGACTGGGACGGCACCCGCTTTGCCGAGTCCGACGTCTATTTCTACAACGAGATCGAAGTCCTCTCGCAGGAACTGCGCCTGTCCTCCAACATCGGCGGGCCCGTGCAATGGATGGTGGGTGCCCACTATGCCAATGAGAGCAATGACGGCGGTTTCTACACCCGCTTCCGTAGCATCGCGGGCCTCATCAACACCGCCTATGCGCAGGACGTCGAAGCCTTGGGCCTGTTCACCCACAACAGCTGGCAGGTGACGGACCGCCTGAACCTGATCGCGGGCCTGCGTTGGGAAACCGAAGAGCGCACCTTGCTAAGCGCCGGCACCGTGACGGCGCCTGCCCTGCCGCCTGCGCCGACGCTTTACGAGACCGATCTGTCGGAGTTCTCGGGCCGCCTCGGTCTGGAATACGACCTGACCGACAGCGCCATGCTCTATGCCAGCGTTTCGCGCGGCGTGAAGTCGGGCGGTTTCACCACCTATAACGCGACTTCGGCGACGCCCTTTAAGCCGGAAACCGTCATCGCCTATGAGGCTGGTATCAAGTCGGACCTGTGGGGCAACCGCCTGCGTCTGAACGGTGCGGTCTTCTATTACGACTATCAGGACCAGCAGGTTCAGGGGTTGGAATACGACCGTATCAATGGTCGTCTTGGCAAGATCACCAATGTGCCGGAATCCAGCATCTATGGCGGCGAGATCGAGCTGACGTGGGTGCCGGTCGATGGCCTAAGCATTACCCAAAACCTCGGCTACAAGTCCGGCAAATACGAAAAGTATGACGCCATCGACGGCACCGCGACCGACGCCGCCAATCCGGTGGACGGCCCGTGGGACATCATCATCACCAATGACCGCTCGGGCGAACGCCTCGGCTTTCCCAAGCTGAACTATGGCGGTCAGGTCGCCTACGACTGGATGTTCAAAGGCTGGAACCTGCGCGCCGAGACCAACTACAACTACCGCGACGAGCTTTACTCCGTCACCGCATCCTCGATCATCGACGACTACTGGCTGTTCAACGCCAACCTGACCGCAGGCCCGTCAGACGCCAACTGGCGCGTCTCGCTGTGGTCGCGCAACCTGTTCGACACCTATTACGAAGAAACCCGCAACGGCTTCAACTCCTCCTCCCGCCCCACCACCAGCCCCCGTCAAGGCCGCACCGTGGGCGTGAGGTTGAGCGTGGATTTTTAAATGGAAAGGGCGGCCTTGGCGGGCCGCCTTTTTTACTTTTGCACACCTGCATCTGTCGCAGTAGGACGCAAAAGCTCTTTTCTAGCATTCTCGTACTCTTGGGTACTGATCAGCCCCTTCTCCAAAAGAACGGCCCATTTTTGTAACTCATCAGCAGTTGATACGCCTGCTTGTACGGCAAACGTCGGACGCGTTGCCTGCTTACGCTCTCCAAACACTTTAACTGCACCTGAAGCCTTAGTTCCAACGTTTTGAATATACTTAAAAACAATATATATAGCGCTCACAGCAAAAATGGCAGCACCGGTAAAAAATATGATACCAAATATAATAGATCCTAAACCGTCTACTATACCGTAAATCAAATAATGAATCCCTGCATACGCATATGACAGCGCAATAACAATAATACCTAAATATATTCCAATAAATTTTCTAAACAATGCACAATCCCCCCTTAGCCCATTTACGATTTGCTATAAACAATCAAGATTATATTTCCATTAACATTCTTTCAATCGATGCAAAGAAGGGTATCCTACACGCGCTAAATAGGGCGTACACTTCCAAAATTTACACGACTAATCAGTCCAGTAAGGTCCGCTTGGCATTTTTCAATGCAAAATCTGGCGTTGTGCGCGTGGCCAGGGCATTGGCGGCGGCGCTGGTTGTGCTGGTTGCGCCTGTTGCCGTGGCCGACACTCCGCAGAGCCGTATCATCATCGGCGTGCCGCTGGAGCCACCGCATCTGGACCCGACCACGGGCGCGGCGGCAGCGATTGATGAGATCGTCTATGCCAATGTGTTCGAGGGGCTAACGCGCCTGACGCCCAATGGCACGGTTGCGCCTGCGTTGGCGGAAAGCTGGAGTGTGTCGCCTGACGGCCTGTCATGGACCTTCCGCCTGCACCCCGATGTGAAGTTTAGCGACGGTAGCCCTTTCAACGCCGCCACCGTGCGCTTCTCGCTGATGCGCATCGTGGCCGACGGTTCGACCAATGCGCAGAAGGCCCTGTTTGCGCCCATCCGCGCCGTGGATGTGGTGGATGAGCACACCGTCGCCATCCACCTGTCGCGACCGATGGCCAACCTGCCCTATCTGCTGGCTTGGGGCGATGCGGCTATGGTGTCACCCGCCAGCGCAGCCACCAACGGCACCGCCCCTGTCGGCACCGGCCCCTATCGCCTTGCCCGCTGGCAGCGTGGGGGCGAGTTGGAGCTGGCCCGCCGCGAAGACTACTGGGGCCGCGCCCCGCGCACCGACCGTGTGGTGTTTCGCTTTATCGGTGATCCCGCTGCTGCGTTTGCAGCCATTCGCGCAGGCGATGTGGATGCCTTCCCCAACTATCCGGCACCAGAGACTGTGGGCGAACTGAAGCGCAATCCGGCGCTGCGCGTCACACAAGGGCTGTCCGAGGGCAAGGTCATCATGGCGATGAACAACGCCCGCGCGCCGTTCAACGACATCCGCGTGCGCCGCGCCCTGTCCTATGCCATCGACCACCAAAAGATCATCGACGGGGCCATGTTCGGTTTCGGCCAGCCGATCGGCAGCCATTATTCGCGACAAGCCGACGGCTATGTCGACCTGACCGCCGTTTATCCACACGATGTGGAAAAAGCCCGCCAACTGCTCACTGATGCAGGCTATCCCAACGGGCTGGATGTGACCCTGCGTATCCCGCCGCGCCCTTACGCCATCCGCAGCGCCGAGGTTCTGGTCAGCCAGTTGGCGCAGGTCGGTGTGCGCGTCAAAGTCGAGACACTTGAGTGGGCGCAGTGGCTCGATCAGGTATTCGGCCGCAAGCAGTTCGACCTGACCATCGTCGAGCACGTCGAGCCGATGGACTATGACATCTATGGCCGCAAGGACTACTATTTCGGCTATGACAGCGCGGCGTTCGACGCCCTACTGGCACAGGTGAACGCAGCAACGGACGAGGCCACGCGAAGTGCTCGTCTGGGTGATCTGCAACGGCTGATCGCCGACGATGCCGTCAATGTGTTCCTGTTCCAGTCCTCGCGCGTCAGCGTCGCCAAGACGGGCGTCCACGGCCTGTGGATAAACGCGCCCATCGCCGCCAATGACATGACGGGCGTGTGGCTGGATGGTGCGAGTTCGGCCGCTTCTACGAGTGCCAGTAATCGCCTGCCGTGGGGCTGGTTAGGCTTTGCCGCGCTTATCGCCCTGCTCGCATTCTCCACCTATCGGCTGGGTGCAGCTTGGACGGCCAAGAAATTGTTCGGACATGCCCTGACATTGCTGGCCGCTTCGGTGGTCATCTTCGGTCTTCTGCAAGTTCTGCCCGGTGACCCTGCCGCATATATGATGGGCTTAAACGCCAGCCCCGAAGCCATCGCCACCCTCCGCGAGCAACTGGGCCTCGATGGCGGCGTGGTCGTGCGTTACTTCGCGTGGATCGGCGGCCTCTTGCGCGGTGATTTCGGCACCAGCTACACCTATCAAACTCCCGTCAGCGACCTGATTGCCGAGCGCCTCGCCGTGTCGCTTCCGCTGGCCATCGCGGCGCTGGTCCTGTCGGTGGTGGTTGCCATTCCCATCGGTGTGCTGGCCGCCCGTCATCGCGGAAAGCTGCTGGACGGTGGGCTGATCGCGGTGATGCAAACCGGCATTGCCATCCCGAACTTCTGGCTGGGCCTGCTGCTCATCCTGCTCTTTGCCGTCACCCTAGGCTGGTTTCCGGCGGGCGGGTATAGCGGCTGGACCTCGCTCATCCTGCCCGCCCTCGCTCTGGCCGCCCCGCAAGCGGCCATTCTGGCGCGCGTGCTGCGCACGGCCCTGCTCGACACCATGAACGACGACTACGTCCGCACCGCCCGCGCCAAGGGCCTGTCGCGCAATGCCGCCCTGATGCGCCATGCCCTGCCCAATGCGTGGATTCCGGTGCTGACGGTGCTGGGTCTGCAAGCGCCCTTCCTTCTGGCGGGCGGCGTGGTGATCGAAAACGTCTTTTCCCTGCCGGGCCTTGGCCGACTGGCCTTCCAAGCCGTCAGCCAGCGTGACCTGATCGTGGTCCAGGGCGTGGTGATGGTTCTGGTGGCCGTAGTCGTTCTGGTCAGCCTGATCGTGGACATCGCCTATGCCGTCGCCGACCCGCGCCAACGCAGCGGAGGCCGCTCATAATGGCTCGCCTCCGTCCCTTATCTTTGAAAATCGGCCTTGGCCTGACGCTGACCGTCTGCGCGATTACCCTGCTGGCGCTGATCTGGACGCCTGCCGATCCACTGGCACAGGACCTTTCGCAGCGCTTGCTCGCGCCCTCCCTCGCTCATCCGTTTGGCACGGATGCATTGGGTCGCGATGTGCTCTCGCTCGTCATGGCCGCCGCCGCCAACAGCCTGTGGGTCGCGGGCAGCGCCGTCGCGCTGGGCCTGTTCCTCGGCGTGCCGCTGGGCCTCTGGGCCGCAGCCCGTTCCGGCTGGCGCGATGATGTCGTCATGCGTGGCGGAGACTTGATCTTCGCCTTCCCGTCCCTGCTGACCGCCGTCATGCTGGCCGCCGCGACAGGACCAAGCGCCTTCAACGCCGCACTGGCGCTCGGCGTATTCAACATCCCCGTCTTTATGCGCGTTGTTCGTGGCGCGGGGCGAGGTCTGTGGCAGCGCGACTATGTCACCGCTGCGCGTGCGGCCGGACGGGGCACCGTCTCCATCTCCATCCAGCACATCCTGCCGCATCTGCTCGGTCTGCTGGCTGTCCAAGCCGCCGTGCAGTTCTCGGTTGGTGTCGCCGCAGAAGCGGGCCTCTCCTACCTCGGCCTTGCCGCACAGCCACCCGCGCCCAGCTGGGGCCGGATGCTGGCCGAGAGCCAGACCCTGATCGGCACCGCGCCGTGGCTGGCCATCTTCCCCGGCCTTGCCATCTTCGTCACCGTTCTGGTGCTCAGCCTGACGGGCGACGGTTTGCGCGACCGCCTCGATCCGCGCCTGAAGCGGGAGGTGTGAGGATGCCGCTTCTGGATATCCGCAACCTGTCGCTGACGCTGGATGGCACGGCTCTGCTGCAAGACATCAGCCTGTCGGTTGATGCGGGCGAGGTCGTCGCCCTCGTTGGCGAAAGCGGCTCGGGCAAGTCGCTGACGGCCATGAGTATCCTCGGGTTACAGCCTGATGGAGCCGAACGTTCCGGCCAAATCCTGCTGGACGACCAGGACCTGATCCCGCTGTCCGACACCGCCATGCAAAAGGTGCGCGGTGCCAAGATCGGCATGGTGTTCCAGGAGCCGCTGACGGCGCTGAACCCCGTTATGACCATCGGCGATCAGGTGGCCGAGACGGTACGCATCCACACCGGCTGCTCGCGCAAGGATGGCCTCGCCGCCGCCCGCAAGGCATTGGATGCGGCAGGTCTACCCGCCCCGCGTTTCGGCCTCAGCCTCTATCCGCACCAGCTATCGGGTGGCCAGCGCCAGCGCGTCGCCATCGCCATGGCAACCGCGCTAAAGCCGCGCCTGCTGATCGCCGACGAGGCCACCAGCGCGCTCGATCCCGTCAATCAGGCCAAGGTGCTGGACCTGCTGTGCGGCATGGCGCGCGAGCGTGGCATGGGTCTGCTGCTGATCCTGCACGATCTGGCCGTGGCACAAGAACGCGCCGACCGCGTGGTGCTGATCCGTGGTGGCCAGTGGGTCGAGACGGTCCCCGCTCACAACCTGCCCCGTGCCTTCGCCAGCGAATACGGCCAAGGACTGATCCGCGACGCCGTCCATGCGCCGGATCATGGGCCAAGCACACCCACCGATGTGCTCGTCGTCGCCGAGGCCATCGACGTTACCCGCCTCTATGACGGCCCGCGTCGTCTGTTCGCAAAATCCCCGTCCGTTCGCGCCGTCGATGGCGTAACCTTGAGCATCCGGAAGGGCGAACGCGTCGGCCTGATCGGCGAAAGCGGCTGTGGCAAGTCCACCCTGCTGCGCGCCCTGATCGGGCTGGAGCCAATACAAGGCGGACAGGTTCTGCTGAACAGTCAGAACTGGGCCACCGCCCCCACCGCCCAAAAGAAGGCCATGCGCCGCCGCGTGCAGCCCGTGTTTCAAGATCCGGGGGCCAGCCTTGATCCGCGCTGGACCGTGGCCCGCTCTCTGGCCGAGCCACTGCACCTGCTGGAAACACCGCTCAGCCCGACCGAAGCCAACGCCCGCATTGCCGAGGTGCTGGAACAGGTCGGCCTGCCCGCGACCTTTGCCACCCGCCTGCCGCACCAAATGTCGGGCGGCCAGAAACAGCGCGTCGCACTGGCCCGCGCCATCATCACCAAACCCGACCTGATCGTCATGGACGAGGCCGTCTCGGCGCTCGACGTGACGGTGCGCGCCCGCATCCTAGACCTGCTAGCCGATCTGTCGGCGCGGCTCGATATCGCCCTGCTGTTCGTCAGCCACGATCTGGAGGTCGTGCGCCGCCTGACCGAACGGGTCGTCGTCATGGAGGCGGGCAAGATCGTCGAGCAAGGCCCGAGCGAAACAGTTCTTGCACATCCCGCTCATCCCGCCACACAAAGGCTGGTCGCCGCAACGCCGCGCCTGATTACGGAGCCGACCGCATGAACCGCCGCACTGTCCTCGGCAGCGCCCTGATCGGAGCCGCTGCCGCGACCGCCAGCACTGCCTCCGCAAAAGCCGCGAAGCCCAAGGGCAAGACCGGCCCGCGCAACCTGATTACCGATGTGGCGGGCATCAAGATCGGTCAGGCACAGGACGCGAACGCCCGCACCGGCGTGACCGTCATCCTGTGCGAAAAGCCCGCCGTCGCCGCCGTCGATGTGCGCGGCGGTGGCCCCGCGGGCCGCGAAACGGATGTACTGAAAGCCGAAAATCTGGTGCAGGAGGTGGATGCCATCGTCCTGTCGGGTGGCTCGGTTTACGGCCTTGCCTCGGCGGACGGCATTGCCGCATGGATGGGTATGCGCGGTCGTGGCTATGGCATGGGCGGAGGAGCGGGCGTGCCACCCTCGCCCATCGTGCCCGCCGCCTGCCTCTATGACCTCGCCAATGGCGGCGACAAACAGTGGGGCATGGACCCGCCCTATCGCCAATTGGCCGTTGAAGCACTGGAGGGCGCAGGTGATGCTTTCGCCCTCGGCACCGCAGGCGCAGGCTACGGCGCACAGGCGGGTGGACTGAAGGGCGGCATCGGCTCGGCCTCTGCTGTAACCTCTGATGGCTGGACCGTCGGGGCCATCGCCGCGGTCAACAGCGTCGGCTCGGTCATCGCGCCGGACAGCAAACAGTTCTGGGCCGCGCCTTTCGAGATTGACGGCGAGTTCGGCGCCCTCGGCACCGCCGACCTGTCCGCCGCGCACGAGGACTGGGGTAGCGCCAAATTCAATCCGCGCCCGCGCGAGAACACCACCATCGCCTGCGTAGCCACCGACGTCGCGCTCAGCCGCGTGGAGTGCCAACGCCTTGCCATCATGGCGCAGGACGGCCTGTCCCGCGCCATTCGCCCCGCCCATGCGCCGTTCGATGGCGATACGGTCTTTGTCCTGTCCACAGGCAAGATCACCATCGACGATCCGGCCCAGCGCAACATCGCTGTCAGTCGCCTCGGCAATATCGCCGCCGACGTGCTGGCCCGCGCCATCGCCCGCGGCGTCTATGAAGCCACCGCCTATGACGGCAGCGCGACGGGCACTTGGAAATCACCGGGCTGACGGTACGCCAAGGGGCCAGATGACCGTGTCCCCGACCTGTAGTCCCGAAAGAACTTCTGCCCGATCGGGCCCAACACGGCCCAATGTGATTTGACGCGTCTCGACCTTGCCATCGCCTTTGCGCAGCTGCACCTGAGGCCCGCCGTTCACCAAGGCGGCGACAGGCACTGATATGGCCTTGGGCTTTTCATAAAGCTTCAGACTGACACTTGCGGTCATACCGATGCGCACCAGCGCCGCGTCCTCGGGCGACAAGCTTTCAAGGCGAACACGCGCCGCAAACTGGGTCTTATCCGAGGACGCGCTGTCAGCCTCGCCCGCAACGCCGATCAAACGTCCGGGCAAAGTACGGCCCGCAAATCCGGGGCCCGTAACCGTGGCAGGCGTGCCTATCTCCAGCAAAGCCAGATCAGCTTCGTCGATCTTGAACAGGACATCCAAACCATCCAGCGCGGCGATGACGCCCAAACTCTGACCGGTGTTCAGCTTGCCGCCGACCTTGGGTCCATTGTCCTGCCCCATGCCACCGGACTGAACGCGCACCATCACGCCTGAACGGGGAGCCGTGATAATCGCACCTGCACCGGCTGTTGCCTCCTGCAGTCGGGTCGCCGCCAGCCCGCTCTGGATTTGGGTCACGCGCCGCTCTACACCCACTCCGCGCGCGCGGGTGGCGTCCAGTTCCTCTTCGGCGACAGTCACGCCCTGCATCGCTTGTCGGAGGGCGCTTTCCAGACTTTCCATCTCGGTGCGGGCAATGAGCCCCCGCGCGAACAGGCGCGCCCCTTCATCACGACGGCTGTTGGCATCTTCCAGCAGTTGGCGCGCAGCCTCTACCCCGCGCTCGGCCCGACGAACCTCGGGCCCGCTGGACCAACTCGCCATTTTCTGGGCCGTGTCCTGAGCCTGCAAATAGGCAATCTGCGCTTCGGCACCCTTGCGCCAGACATCGGTGGGGTTCAGTTGGAACAAGACCTGCCCCGCCTCGACGCGATCCCCAAAGTTAAAGCCGATCTCCAGAACGGTGGCGTCGGTCGGCGACAAGACCTCGACCTGCTCCCCTGGTGCAATCCGGCCGGAAAAGGACTGCTGGATCACAAAGGGTTCCTCGACGACGCGATAGGTCGCCATCGGCCCGTCAACCGCCGCCTTGTCGTCGGAGCGGCTGAACGCCAGCAGCATCAGGCCCACCAACAATGCCGCGGCGACTGCTAACAACCACTTGGGGCGACGCCTTAGTGTTCCAAGGAAATTTGCCATGTTTCCAGCGTCCTACCTAACTGTTGATCCAAGGCGGTAATCGCGTTCGCATAGGCGATGCGGGCAGACAGAGCCTGTGCATCCGCACTGCGCAGGGTGGATTGAAGGGTTAGCACCTCGAAATTGCTGGCCCGCCCGGCCTGCAGCCGCTCGTTGTGAAGTTCAAGGCTCCGCGCGGCCAACTCCTTGGCGCGCAAGGCCGCCTCCAACTGACGCCAGCGCGACCCCACCTCTGCTACCGCATCGCGGACAGAGCGCTCGATACGCTCCAGATTCCCCTCGTAGCGAAGGCGCGCGCTATGGACCAGCGCCTTTGCAGCCATGACGTTGCGTCGCCCCGAAAAGTCGCCGATCGGCACATTCAACTGGATACCGACAGAGTGGGATGACAGGTCGCCAGCAATACCGTCGGTCGTAAAGCGATCAAACCCAGCGACCACCGAGACATCCCAAAGCCGTCCATTGCGGGCCAGCCGCTCGCCCATCTCGACCTGCTCCAGACCTATCTGCTGCGCGCGGATATCGCGGCGGTTCGCCATGGCTGTACGCACTGCCGCATCTGGATCGATATCCAGCGCCTCGACTTCAACCGCATCGATGGCGCGGATCGGCGTGTTGGGATCAAGCGCCAACAAGGTCAGCAGTTGGGCCCGCGATGCCGTAAGCGCCCGCTCCGTCTCCAACAAGCTTACCTCTTGATTGGCGACGTCGGACTGGGTCTGGACAATGTCGGCCGCCGCCATCCTTCCAGCGTCGATCAGGAACTGGTTGACCTCCAGAAGCTGGCGACTGCGCTCCAGCGCCATTCGCGACAGCTCAAGCCGCTCCTGCGTCTGGATAAGATTGCGATACGCATAGGTGATCTGGTCGATCAAATCGACGACGGCGGTTTCTTCCTGAAGTTGGGCCAGTTCGGCCCCGATGTGGGCCTGTCGCAAGGGGGCCGTGTTCACGTCCCATCTGGCACCACGCAGCAAGGGTTGTCTGGCATTCACAGCAAACCCCGTGCTGGCGGCCCGGCGCCCGTCCAGGGGTTCGTACCGGCTCCACCCCATCGAAACGGAGGTGCCGACCGGACTGGTCCAGTTAACGCTGGGCGAGATGCTCAGTTCTCCGGTCACGGGTCTGCCGTCTGTCTTGCGCTGCACAGCCGAGACCGCCACGCCGCCGCTCGGCCAGTAAGACCGGTGGGCGAGGAACAGATCGAAGCGGTCGATTACGCGCATCATCCGTAACGAACGCAGGTCCCTATTGTCACGCAGACCCAGCGCGACTGCCTCTTCCAGCGTCAGATCCAGCGTCGCCCCTGCCCGCGCCGAGACGTCGGGCGGCACAGGTTGAGCGTACACATGAGGCGGGCAACACAACGCCACCCCCGCAAACAACAGCGCCAACACACTAATCCGCACGCAACGCCTCCACAGGAAGTATTCGCGAAGCCGAAACCGCCGGATGGATGCCGAAAACAAGCCCCACCGCGCCTGCGATACCCGTCCCCCAAACCAGAACCATCGGATCGAACGCAAAGCTGATGGGCAGAACCAAACACCCCAGCGCCGTCAACCCAACCCCCGCCAGAGCGCCTAGGAGACCCCCGCCCACAGACAGGGCCACGGCTTCGACGATGAAGATGAAAACGATCTCGGACGGCGTCGCCCCTATGGCGGCCCTCAGTCCGATCTCGCGACGACGCTCCATGACCGACATCAGCATGACATTCATCACGCCTACCCCGCCGACCAACAGCGACACCGAACCAATGGCGACCAAAATGGCCGACATCAGGTTCATCTGGCTTTTCATCGCCGCGATCATTTCCTTGGGAGTCAGTGCCTTAATGGCCTGACCGCGTGACAGCATCTGGCGCTGAAGGCCGACGGCCCAGTCTGACGGATCCGTATCTGCATTCACCTTCACCAGGGCATGGCTGAAACCCGTACGGGTCATCACCCGGCGAGCGCATGACAGGCCGATCAGCGCAGCCTCGTCCGGAGACACTGGGTTCAAGGCCTGAGTGGATACAGGCGGCAAAATGCCAACGACGTTGAAGCCATATCCGTCGATAAAGGCCAGATCGCCCACCTTGGCCCTTGTCTCTTTCGCGGCGCGTGCGCCCAAAACGGTGGCCCCGTTACAGCCATCGACGGACGACAGGTCCCGACCGCGCTCGGCGTGCAGCTTCAACATCTCCAGAGCGTCGATCGACACCGCAGCCACAGAGACTGACATTGTCTGACCCGCGATACGCAAGGTGGAGCGGCCCACGGCCATTGGCGCGGAGGCGAGAACACGCGGATCGGCCCTCACCACCGCGTCGAGCGTTTCGGAAGACAACCAATCCTGAGCTGCGTTTTCAGGGCTGATTTGAACGGTGTCGACGCCGACCTGCTGGAACCGCGCCATCACCTCGGAGCGGGCGATGTGTGAAAAGCTCATCAGAGCCACGATAGAGGCCGATCCGATCATCACACCCAGCAGGGCCAGCAAAGAGCGCCGCCCCTGCGCGCGCAGGCTGGAAATCGCCTCGCGGGTTAGCTCGATCCAAACCCCTCCCCCTATGCGCGCCATTAGCTTACCGCTCCACGCTGGAAACGATGCGCCCGTCGCGCATGACCACACGGTGGTCGCAGGTACCGGCCAAATTCTCGTCGTGCGTCACCATCAATATCGAGACGCCGTTGCGAAGGTTTATGTCGCGCAACAACTCCATCACCCGGCCTCCACTCTCGCTGTCCAGATTACCGGTCGGCTCGTCGGCCAGCAGAAGGCGCGGCTGGGTGATCAGAGCGCGGGCGATCGCCACGCGCTGTCGCTGGCCACCTGAGAGTTCGTCCGGTCGGTGGTGAATGCGATCGGCCAGCCCCACGCGTTCGAGTTGGGCCATCGCGGCATCGCGCCGCTCCCGCCGTCCAACAGCGCGGTGGACCAAGGGCAGAGCGACGTTTTCCCATGCCGTTAAACGGGGAAGCAGATGGAATGACTGGAAGACGAAACCGATGAGGCGGTTACGAACCTTGGCCGCTTCGTAGGCATCCAGACCGGAAACCCGCTGGCCCGCCAGCTCGATCTCGCCTTCCTGTGCGCGGTCCAAAAGACCGATCAGGTTCAATAGCGTACTTTTTCCGGACCCCGACGATCCAGTTAAGGCCCACATCTCACCCGAGGGCATAGACAGGCTAACCCGATCCAGAACCATCGTTCTGGACCGGGCCGGCCCATAGCCATGTGTGACGTCGGATAATCGCAACATGGTCAGACTCATGCCGCCGGATCTGGCAGGATCCGGCGGCACAGTGCCTTAGGTGCGGCTGATGGTGACAGCCGAACCGGCTTGCAGGTCGCCGTTGATGTAGCAGTCGCCTGCACTGCCGACGCCCGGCAGCACGACGTTGTTAAACAGGGCGATCTTGTTCACATCGTCCCAGTCCGCTTCGACCGTACCTTGGCAGGTGCTGGTCAGGGTGTTCACCGTCAGATTGATGATGCGGATCTTGGTGGCAACGCCCGAGCTGCTGGCATCCGGGGTGACGATCTGCACTTCATGAGCCAGACCGGGGAAGCTGACCAGGCCGCACAGGCCGAGAGTACCACCCGAGAGGCTGGCGCTGGTCAGCCAGGCCTTCTTACCGTCGCTCTCGAAATAGAGCTGGAAGTCGGCGTTGCAGTTCAGGTTCACAGTCTGACGGACATTCAGCTGGCCCGTCAGCGAGTTCGTGACGAGGTTCTGATAGGTGCCGTGCGGCTGGAAGTTCTGGTCGCCAGCAAAGGCCGGAGCGCCAACAGCGATGGCAGCGATAGCTGCGAACGAAGCGATGATGCGTTTCATGGAATGTTTCCTCCCACTTACAACCTCTGATTGAGGTCGATGAAAGGATTCCACAATCTACAGTTGAGTCAACAGGTATGATTCACCGTAAAAACTGACACTTGCTCCGCTGCACCGCACAATGATTACCCTTTTAGGTTGTGAATGCACATAAAAAGGAGCCCCTCCAATCTCTCGGAGAGGCTCCTGATTCACAAAAACTGGACCGAAGTTACTCGGTGTCGATTTTGGCCAGCAGGGCGTCGACCTGAACCTGATCGCCAGCGGTGCAGTTCACCTCCTGAACCACGCCGTCGAACGGTGCGGTCAGGCTGTGTTCCATCTTCATGGCTTCGAGCGTCAGCAGCTTCTGGCCCTTGGTGACGGTTTCGCCCGCAGCGACTTCAACCGCGATCACCTTACCCGGCATGGGGGCGAGGATGGAGCCAGAGCCGACACCACCGTCTGCACCACCGACCGCACGCCACGGCTTCAGCACCAAGCGCTCGCCGCCTTCGTTCAGAGCGATCTCGCGACGCGGCGGGCCGTCCATAGGCTCGCCCAGTTCAACGGTGAAATCGCGGCCGAACTGATCGGCCAGACGCATCTGGCGTTTTCCGGGTGCGTTCAGACGCAGACCCGCAGACGACGCCCACGGTCCGCGACCACCGCCGATAAGCGCAGCGGCAGCCATTTCCAGACCTTCGACCGACGGCTCGGGTCGCGTGGTCAGTTCTTCCAGCTTGCGACCGATCAGGCCGGTATCAACCGTGCCCGCGGCAAATTGTTCGTCGCCCAGCACGCGATAGAGGAAACCCGCGTTGGTGATAAGCGGGCCGCACTCCCCTTCATCCAGCGCAAAGCGCAGGTCGGCAATCGCCTCTTCGCGCGTATCGCCGTGGACGATCAGCTTGGCGATCATCGGGTCATAGTGGGGGCTGATTTCCGCGCCCTCTTCCACACCGGTATCGACGCGCACCAGATGGTCCGGATAGTCGAACACATCGAGACGACCAATCGACGGCAGGAAGCCCTTAGTCGGGTCCTCGGCATAGAGGCGAACCTCCATGGCCCAGCCGTTGATCGACAGTTCGTCCTGACGCTTGGGCAGCGGCTCGCCCGAGGCGGCACGCAGTTGCCATTCCACCAGATCAACGCCCGTGATCTCTTCGGTCACAGGGTGCTCGACTTGCAGGCGGGTGTTCATTTCCATGAACCAGATGCGGTCGGCGCGCAGGCCTTCCGAGCCATCGGCGATGAACTCGATGGTGCCAGCGCCCTGATAGTCTACGGCCTTGGCGGCACGAACGGCGGCGGCGCAAAGCTTAGCACGGGTCGCCTCGTCCATGCCGGGGGCCGGAGCCTCTTCAACCACCTTCTGGTGGCGGCGTTGTAGCGAACAATCACGCTCGAACAGGTGGACGACATTGCCGTGGCTGTCGCCGAACACCTGCACCTCGATGTGGCGGGGCGAGAGGATGTATTTCTCGATCAGCACATGGTCATTGCCAAACGAAGCCGCCGCCTCGCGCTTGCACGAGGCCAGAGCGTCAAGGAAATCCGCCGCCTGTTCGACCAGACGCATTCCCTTGCCGCCACCACCGGCGACGGCCTTGATGAGCACCGGATAGCCGATCTTGTCGGCTTCCGCCTTCAGGGGATCGAGTTCCTGATTTTCGCCCATATAGCCCGGCGTGACGGGTACGCCGGCATCGGCCATCAGCTTCTTGGCAGCATCCTTCAGACCCATCGCCGTGATGGATTTCGGCAGCGGCCCGACCCAGATCAGGCCCGCATCCATAACGGCCTGAGCGAATTCGGCATTTTCAGACAGGAAGCCATAACCGGGGTGGATGGCTTCGGCTCCAGTCTGTTTGGCGGCGGCGATGATCTTGTCACCGACCAGATAGGATTCGCGCGTCGGCGCAGGGCCAATGTGCACAGCCTCGTCGGCCAAGCGGACGTGCAGCGCATCGGCATCAGCGTCCGAATAGACGGCCACCGTGCGGATACCCAGACGGCGGGCGGTGCGGATGACGCGGCAGGCGATTTCGCCACGATTGGCGATCAGAACAGATTTCATCATCGCATTACATCCTAAACACGCCAAAGGAAGGACGATCGGCAATCGGGGCCTGTAGCGCGGCCTCCAGAGCCAGACCCAGCACGTCGCGGGTCTGCACAGGGTCGATCACCCCGTCGTCCCACAGGCGGGCCGTGGCGTAATAGGGATTGCCCTCGTCCTCGTATTTCTGGCGCACCGGAGCCTTGAAGGCTTCGGCCTCTTCCGGCGTCCATTTGGCGGCGTCGCGGTGCACAGTCGCCAGAACGCTGGCCGCCTGTTCGCCGCCCATCACGCTGATGCGGCTGTTGGGCCAGGTGAACAGGAAGCGCGGGGAATAGGCCCGGCCACACATGCCATAGTTGCCCGCGCCAAAGCTGCCGCCGATCAGGACGGTGATCTTGGGCACATTGGCCGTAGCCACTGCCGTCACCAGCTTGGCACCATGCTTGGCGATGCCCTCAGACTCGTACTTACCGCCGACCATGAAGCCGGAAATGTTCTGAAGGAACAGCAGCGGAATTTTGCGCTGGCAGGCCAGTTCGATGAAGTGCGCACCCTTCTGCGCGCTTTCGCTGAACAGCACGCCGTTGTTAGCCAAAATAGCGACCGGCATCCCGTGGATGTGAGCGAAGCCGCAAACCAGCGTGGTGCCGTAAAGCGATTTGAACTCGTGGAATTCTGAGGCATCCACGATGCGCGCGATCACCTCATGCACATCGTAGGGCGCACGGACGTCCTCCGGCACGATGGCATAGAGGTCCTCGGCCGCATATTTCGGCTCAACCGGCTCTTGCAGGTTCACATTGGCGAACACCGGCGGCGGCAAGGTGGCGACGATGTCGCGCACGACGGTCAGGGCGTGTTCGTCATTGTCGGCGACGTGGTCGACCACGCCGGACTTGCGACCGTGGACCTCGGCACCACCGAGATCCTCGGCGCTGATGACCTCGCCCGTTGCGGCCTGAACCAGCGGCGGGCCGGCAAGGAAGATGGTCCCCTTGCCGCGCACGATCACAGTCTCGTCCGACATGGCCGGAACATAGGCCCCACCTGCCGTACAGCTGCCCATCACACAGGCGATCTGGGCGATGCCCTTTGCGGACATCTGGGCCTGATTGAAGAAGATGCGGCCAAAGTGGTCGCGGTCCGGGAAGACCTCGGCCTGATTGGGCAGGTTCGCCCCACCGCTATCGACCAGATAGACGCACGGCAGATGGTTCTCGAGCGCGATCTCTTGGGCGCGCAGGTGCTTCTTCACCGTCATCGGGAAGTAAGTGCCGCCTTTAACGGTGGCATCGTTGCACACGATCATGACCTGACGGCCCGACACACGGCCAATACCGCAGATCATGCCTGCACCCGGCACCTCGTCGTTATAGAGGCCGTTGGCGACCAGTTGGCCGATCTCGAGGAAGGACGAGCCGGGGTCCAGCAGACGCTCGACCCGCTCGCGTGGCAGCAGCTTCTCGCGGGCCACGTGGCGCTCGCGGGACTTTTCGTCACCGCCCAGCGCCGCCTTGGCGACCTTGGCGCGAAGCTCCTCGGCAAGCTGGCGGTTGAACGCCGCCCGCGCCTTGGCCTCGGCGCTATCGACATTGACCATGGAGGTCAGAACAGGAGCCGTCATTACCGTATCCTCAGCGTGCGCCGATCAGCTCGCGGCCGATCAGCATGCGACGGATTTCATTGGTGCCCGCGCCGATATCCATCAGCTTGGCATCGCGCAGATAACGCTCGACCGGCCAATCCTTGGTGTAACCGGCCCCGCCCAGTGCCTGAACGGCTTCGGCTGCCGTGCGGAAGGCGTTTTCCGAGGCCAACAGCACGCAGCCAGCGGCATCGTAACGGGTGGTCTGGCCCGCATCACAGGCCCGCGCTACGGCATAGGAATAGGCACGCGCCGACTGCAGGGCGACATACATGTCCGCCACCTTGGCCTGCATCAGCTGGAAGGTACCCAACGCCTTGCCGAACTGCTGACGCTCGCGAACGTAAGGGATCACGGTATCCAAGCAGGCCTGCATGATGCCCAGCTGGATGCCCGACAGCACCACGCGCTCATAGTCCAGACCCGACATCAGAACACCGACGCCGCCGTTCAGCGGTCCCATGATGTTCTCTTCCGGCACGAAGCAGTCCTCGAACACCAGCTCGGCCGTCGGCGAGCCGCGCATGCCCATCTTGTCGATCTTCTGGCCGATGGAGAAACCGGTGAAGTCCTTCTCGATGATGAAGGCAGTGATGCCGCGGCTGCCTGCCTCTGCATCGGTCTTGGCATAGACCACCAGAGTGTCGGCATAGGCCGAGTTGGTGATCCAGAACTTCGTGCCGTTCAGGCGATAGCCGCCGTCCACCTTATCGGCGCGCAACTTCATACTAACAACGTCCGAGCCCGCGTTCACTTCCGACATGGCCAGCGAGCCGACATGCTCGCCCGACACCAGCTTGGGCAGGTATTTGTCTTTTTGCTCTCGGGTGCCCCAGCGGCGGATCTGGTTCACACACAGGTTGGAGTGCGCCCCATAGGACAGACCCACGGATGCCGAGGCGCGGGAGACTTCTTCGACCGCGATCACATGGTCCAGATAGCCGAGGCCCAGACCGCCCCACTCTTCCTCGACCGTGATGCCGTGAAGGCCCAGCTCGCCCATGGCCGGCCACAGGTCGCGCGGGAACCAGTCCTCCGCGTCCACCTTGGCCGCCAGCGGCGCGATCTGCTCGTCGGCAAAGCGGGCCGCGCTTTCGCGGATCATGTTGGCGGCTTCAGTCAGACCGAAATCGAAATCAGGCGTAGCGCGCATTGGACTTTGTCCTTGTTCCGGGATGCGTTTCCTCGTTGCGCGAAGGGTACGACGCCGCTCAGCTTTCGATAAATGGAAAGTTCGTGAAGTTTCAGATAGGTATTTTCTATGCTGAAGCGCTCACACGTTCGCCAATTCCTTGCTGTCGTCGACAGCGGCAGCTTTACCGCCGCCGCCGCGCGCGTTCGCATCACCCAGCCCACCTTATCCGTCGGCATCGCAGAGATGGAAAAGACGGTCGGGGTCAAGCTGTTCATCCGCGACCGAAAACACGTGCGACTGACCGAGGCGGGAGCGCGGCTGCTTCCCATCGCCCGACAATTGGAACAGGGCTTTCGCGCCGCCGAGAGCCTGAACGCCCCCGCGCGCGAAGGCTCTCGCCTTATGCGGCTGGGCGTCCTGCGCACCCTAGCCCCCGAGATGGTCAAGATTGCCGTCGAAACGCTCCGGTCGGACTGCGAACTGGAACTCGTTGAAGGATCAGGTCACGAACTGAGGACCGGCCTGTCCGGCGGACGCCTCGATGCTGCGATCACTCTTCTCAAACCCGATGACCATACGGAGCTTTCCCGAACCCTCTTCACCGAACCCTATGTGATGCTGGCCGCCCACGGGCACCATCTGGCCGACAGCGTGGTGCGTCCCGAAGCATTGGCCGGTGAAGTCATGATTGCCCGTCGCGCTTGCGAAAGGCTTCAGGATACCAGCCGCTTCTTCACCCGATCCGGTGTTCGGCCGCGCTTTGCCCTACGCTCCGACAACGACGCCTTATGCCTTGGGATGGTCGAGGCCGGGTTGGGAATCACGACCGCCCCCCTGTCGTTGATGACCCCTAAAATGCGCCAGATCGGTATTGTCGGATACGACTTCGAGCGCACGATAGGCCTGATCCGCTCAGGAGCGAGCGTGCCGGATTTTCCGTCGATCAATCAGTTGCACAGCCGCCTGAATGTTTTGATCGAAGACGTCTGACGCGATGGAGGTTGCGGGACGACAACGCGCGCGCCCAAGTACCGCAAAGCGTTCAGTATGCTGGTGTTTCTTTCGCCTGACAGAACATTACTTAAGCGTAATCATATAATTATGGCTTGGCCGTTACAGCGATTTCACTTTTCCTAGTTCCGTTTGCAACTAGGATGTAACGGTGATCGTCGGAGTATACCGACGCGCTCAATCGAATATTTCCCCTGATTGAACGGAGCCCGCCGTGAGAAGCCCCATCCTTGCCTTTCAGCCTGCCTCGTCGTTGCCGATGAGCAAACTGACGCTGCTGTGGCGAGATGTTTATTCCAACTATCCCGTGCCGCTGCCCTTCACCGAGGACGAACTGGATCGCTTCATCCGCATGTCCGGCATTTGCCTCGATCTCTCCCAAATCGCGCTCGCCGACGACCAGCCGGTGGGGCTCTCCTTGGCAGGCAGCGACGGTGATACAGCTTGGATCGGCGGCTTTGGCATAGCGTCTTTGCATCGCCGCTGCGGGATCGGACTTGCCATGCTCCGCTCGCAAACGCGCGAGTTTGACCAACGCGGTATCCGCAACAGCCGACTGGAAGTGATCACCACCAACCGCGCCCGCCGTCTGTATGCGAACTCGGGCTATGTGGATCGCCGTCGCCTCTACAGCTTCAACAGTCCAGCCGTGGGCAACTCTGCGGACCCACTGGAGGTGGTGCCGGTGGAGGACCTGCCCGCCCTGCATCAAAGACTTCATGTGGGTGTCAGCGCCGCACCGTGGCAGCGGGAACTGCCGGGCGTCATGCGCGCCGTTGAACGTGATCACCTGACCATTCTGGGTTGGCGCGGTCCGAACGGTATCGCTGCCTATGCGGTTGAACAAAACCGCTCGGGCCTGACCCACTTGGTTGACGCGGTGGCGGAGTGTGCATCGTCAGCCGAAGGACTGGTGTCTTCTCTGGCGGCCCGCAGCCGTGGCCGCCGCATCAGTCTGGGCGACGAGCCTTCCAACTCTCCTGTCGCCAAAGCGTTCAAGCGCTTCGGTGCCAGCCCGCGCATTCAACGCATGGAGATGGTCCGCCTCGCCAATCTCCCCACTGAAGTCCGGCGGGTACGTGACTATGCCATGGCTTGATCCCGCCAAACGTAGTATGGCGATTATGCCGTCAGCACTGGTTGTGGCGGCGTCACCGGCCATGGCACTGCCCAGCCCGCAGGCGGCCTTCGAAGCCTATCGCGACCTGATCAATCGGCATGATTTCGAGTTGCTGGCCGAGACGGTGATGGGCCCCCACCCTGTGTTTGTCTTTGCAGACAAGCGGCACGACGGGCTGGACGCGGTGCGAGCGGCTTTTCGCCAGACGTGGATAGTTTTGCCGGACGAAACCTATTCGATGACCCACGAGCGGTGGCTGTTCTCGGATGATGAACATGCCGCCTGCACCTTCATCTACACCTATCGCGGCACAATGGCCGACGGCCGCGCCCTCAGCGGCGGCGGCCAGGGCGTAAACCTATTCCAGCGCACCGATAACGGATGGCGACTGGTCTTTGAACAACTGACACCTGACACCTCGAGAGCCGACAAATGAGCGGTACCCCACTCGCCCTGACGGCCTTGGCCTTTGGCAACTTTACGACGGGTCTGGATATGACGGCGTTGAATGCCGCCGTCGCCGACCTGCCCCAGCCATCCGTCGTTTACGTCATTGGCGGCTGCGTACCCGAAGGCCTTGCCCTGGCTGCCACTGGAACGCACCCAACGGCCCAGACCGCTCCCCTCAACGAGAACAGCCCCGTTCGGACCGCCAGCATCACCAAGACGTTCACCGCCGCCACGATAATGCGGCTGTGGGAGCAACAGCGGCTCGATTTGGATGCGCCAATGTCCGAACTGGCGTCGGCCAGTTTGATGGCTCCGCTGGTGAAGGCTGGATACGACGTGGACGCCATCACAGTTCGCCACCTATTGAACCACACCTCGGGTCTATACGACCATGCGTCCGATACCCGATATCAGCAGATGTGGCTGGACAATCCTGACCACCACTGGACCCGTCAGGAACAGGTGGAGCTGTCTGCTTCTTTCAGCGGACCATTGCATTCGCCGGGAACGCGCTTTGCCTATGCCGATACCGGCTACATCATACTTGGTGACATCATCGAGCAGGTTACGGGCCAGCCTCTTCATCAGGCGGTTCGCGAACAGCTAAAGCTGGAACAGTTCGGCCTTAACAGCACGTGGTGGGAGGTCGCCGAAACCGCGCCCTCGACGAGCCAACCCAAGGCGCGTCAGCTCTGGAAGGGTCACGATATCGACCGCCTTCACGGCTCGCTCGACATGTACGGCGGAGGCGGTCTGATTATGTCCGCCCGCGATCTGGCCATCTTCTTTGCAGCACTGTTCGAGGATCAGGTCTTCGACCACCCGCGCACCTTGTCGGAGATGACGCGGTTCCTGCCACATGAAGGCGGAGCGTCCTACCGGCTGGGGATCATGGCAACACCGGAACAGCCGGACTGGCGAAACAAGGGATTTTGGCATTCCGGCTTCTGGGGCACGGTTACCTATTACATCCCTGCCAAGCGTCTGGCTGTGAGCGGCGTCACAGCCGATCAATCCGGCTATCCGGCCCTGCACGAAGCGGTGAAGGAGGTTATCGCCGCCCTTCCCTGTCAGTGGGAAGGTGGACGCTAGGAGAGGACCTTACCGGTACTCTTCAAATACGCGGCCGCCAGCGACAGATCGGTCGAGAACGCTTTCTGCGCCCGTATCCGTTCGTTGGGGTCAGGGTGCCGCAAGATATACGCCGGGTGATAGGTTATCAGCAGCGCGCCCTGAGGCCCCTCTTCGATGCGGCCACGCAGGTCGTTGACGCTGACGGTATGGCCCAGAATGCCGCGCGCGGCGCTGGCCCCCATTGCCACGATCAACTCGGGTTGGACCAGGGCGCGCTCGTGATCCAGCCACCAGCGGCAATGATCGATCTCTGCGGCTGACGGCGACTTGTGCAATCTCTGTCGGCCATGCACCGTGTGTTTGAAATGTTTGACCGCATTGGTCAGATAGACCGTGTCGCGCTCCAGTCCCGCTTCGAGCATCGCCTTGTCCAGCACCTTGCCTGCTGGCCCGACAAAGGGTGTGCCTGCGATATCTTCCTGATCTCCCGGCTGCTCGCCCACAATCATAAGACGCGAACGTTTAGGCCCCTGCCCGCATACAGGCTGGGTTGCATCGCGCCACAGCGGGCAGCGGCGGCACCCTGCGAGCGCAGCATTCAGGGCATCCAGATTTTCGGGCACCACATCATCGGTGACGGCACGATCGACGACTGCCGCCTTGACCTGATCGAAGCGTCGATTGGGCTCGGGCGCGGGGGCATTGACCATCTGCTCGGTGCGTCCGGTCGCATCGGCGATCATTCCGGCGATAAGGTCGGCTTCGGGCAGGTTCTTCCAATAGGATTTCGGCATCTCGGCCTGCATCGCCTTGGTTCGCAGCCGTGCGGGATTAAAGGTCGAGGCGTAATAGGTTTTCCAGAAGTCTTCGACCTCGTCTTCCTGAGGCGCGTCCTCCTTTCGGGCGGGTGGCCCAAAGGTGAGGGTCTTCAGATCCCAGTGCGCTGTACCGTCAGGCGTCAGAATGCTCCAGCGCATATTGGCATAGCGGCGCGCGAAGAAGGGGGCGGTCTTTTCCAGCACGCGGTGCGCGGGCTCGAACCAGGCGATCCAGTGCTCGTTGTCGCCCTCGCCCTGTTGGCGAAAACGCACGAAGGCCTTCATCTTGTGCGAGGCGCGGCTGACATTCTTGGCCATTTCGACGGCGCGGGCCACGTCCCGATCCGAGGTGACCTTGATCAGGTTCGGCTCATCCTGAAGTCGCCACAGCAGCCGGTAAAGCAGGTCATATCGATCTGCATCCCGATGCAGCATGACTTCGCGCGCCAGATCGACAAAAGCCTTCGACACTTTGAACGAGCGATTGCCAGACCTCCCCGGTATGGGTTCGTCACCGAACAGGCCATCCTGTCCATTGCCGACGACGAACCTGACCCGGGCCGGCTCGACACCCTCCAGTCTCAGATTGCGCGCCGCGTCACGCCAGCTGTCGAAATCGGTTTCCCCCGCCAGATGGACGGTCCGCATCAGAACAGGCTCAACTGCTGGGGCTGTTTTTCCGGCACCAATCGCGCGCGAAGATCGATGGCGTCTGTCAGCCCGCCCGGCGACCAATCCAGCGCCGTAATCCACGGCCTGACCTTATCGATAGACCGCGTCAGTCGCGCCACATCTTCCAGCCTTAGCGTCCGGTAGCGCCGCACCGAAATGATGCGGTCGATAGCCTTCACGCCCAGACCAGGTACCCGCAGCAAGTCTTCGCGCTGGGCCGTGTTCACGTCCACGGGATAGACTTCCCGCTTCTTAAGCGCCCACGCCAGCTTGGGATCGATAGCCAGATCCAGCATGCCGCCTTCGGCTCCCTCGGCAATCTCGGGGGCGGTGAAACCATAGAAACGCATCAGCCAGTCCGCCTGATAAAGGCGGTGCTCGCGCATCAGGGGCGGACGCGAGACGGGCAAAATCGCCGAACTATCGGGAATGGGGCTGAAGGCCGAGTAATAGACGCGGCGCAGGCCATAGCCCCCGTAAAGCGACGAGGATCGGTCCAGTATCTCGGTATCCGGCGCGCCATCGGCACCGACGATTAACTGGGTCGACTGCCCACCGGGAGCAAAGCTCGGCGGCTTGATCCGGTCACGCTTGCCCGGCTTGGCCTCTTCCATCTTCAGACGGACCTGCCCCATGGCCTTGCGGATGACGCGGGCATCCTTTTCCGGGGCCAGACGCCCCAGCGCTTCGTCCCTTGGCAGTTCGATATTGGCAGACAGACGGTCTGCATAAAGGCCCGCCAGTTCAATCAGGCGCTGGTCCGCTTCGGGGATGAGTTTCAGATGGATGTAGCCCCGGAAGTCATGCTCTTCGCGCAGCTTGCGGGCTACTTCGACCAACTGCTCCATCGTATAGTCGCTGGAGCGGATAATGCCCGACGACAGGAACAAGCCCTCGATATAGTTGCGCTTATAGAAGCTCAGCGTCAGGTCCACGACCTCGTCGACACTAAAGCGCGCGCGCTCGACGTTCGAACTGGAGCGGTTGATGCAGTAGGCGCAGTCATAGATGCAGAAGTTCGTCAGCAGAATCTTCAGCAGGCTGACGCAACGCCCGTCCGGCGTATAGGCGTGACAAATGCCCATGCCTTCGGTCGAGCCCACGCCCGTCCCGCCTCTGGAGTCGCGCTTTTTCGCGCCCGAAGAAGCACAGGATGCGTCATATTTCGCCGCATCGGCGAGGACTGAAAGCTTACGTCTAAGATCGATACGCGCCATATGTTCATGATATGTTCCATTGGTTGCGATGTCTATCCGCTTCGACCAAAGGTTGGCGCATCGCTCCCCTATGGCGCGACTTTTTCGGCAAGCCTTTCTTGGTAGAGTTCGGTCAGGGCGAGAACGCCCATGGTCCGGTCACGCCGCGCAATATAGCTCATGCGTTCATCAAAGACCTCGGAACGGTCGTGGGCGTAGGCCAGTCTGCGTGAGGCCTCGGCCGCCTCGCGGCGTTCCAGTGCCCGCAAGCTTGGTTCCGAGCAGATCGTTCGTTCCGCCACGGTGCTCGCATGCGCACAGCCGAACGAGGTGTCGTCCTCGCCAGGGAGGTTCAACCATACAGGCGGGATATATCCGCTTTGCGCCAGTTTGAACTGGATCAGTTCAGGCGCAGTTAAATCCACACCTCCCGCACCCGTCGCACACGGCTGGATCGCCCCGTCGATGCGGCATACCTGTATTGGCTTTTGGTCAGCCAGTTGCAGTACCAGCGACCAGGCCTCTTCCAGCTTGCCGACCTGGGCCGACCTCGCCGCATAGATACCGCAGGCCTCAATGGTCTGTAGATCCTCGCAGGCCGTTCGCGCGAGCTCGCGCTTCTGGTTGCGGTGGAGCGCATATTGGCTATGCGCAGTCTGTTCCAGAATGCCTTCATCCTTGACGATGAAATAGGATTCCGGCCCGCCCAAAGTCGCGCCGCCAAAGGCTACGGCGGGAAACGAAGTGTCCACCAACACAAACTCTCGGCGACCGTCACCATTGACGTCTACCGGTGGGCGGATGGGATGTTCGCTGGCGAAGGGCAGTTTGTAGGCGATCCAGCCGCTGTTGGCCGATCTTACAACCCAGCCGATGTGGCGCGTCCGGTTATCCACGACGGACGACGTGGCGATGAAGTAATGACGGTGGGCACCAGACTCTTCGAGTGCGACCGGCATGACCGAGAACTGGCTGGCACCATTCAGCTCCAGCACCTGCTTGTCCTTGCCCTTGATGATCAGCACGCCGCTGCCGTCTTTACGGCTTTGGACAGCAAACGAGGCGTTGGCAAACTGATAGGTTCCGGTTTGGGCGGTTAGGTTTATCGGCTCGTCCGACGGAATGGAGGCCTCGTGTGGTCGATCTGCGCAAGAAGAGAGACTTGCTCCCAGCAGAGACAGGGCACCAACGACACCAAACCTCTTGATACTCATACGCAAATAATCCCCCCGAACCGGAGGACGGCTTCTAGGGCCCATTCATTAACAAGCTTTGCTGTAAAACCCTGTCGGTCTGTTCAGCGCGAACTTGCTCTATGGCCCTTCAACAGGCATGACCTAGACGAACTTTGGACCCGCAGGCTTGGCCGTGCGGGTGGCTATGCTGGCCGCCTATCCGCCAGCAAACCTGAGCGTTAGGCGGATTGCCTACGCCCGAATGGTCTGAGACCCATGTCAGTCTTCACCTCGGCGCGCCAACAATGGCTTGCGCAACCCGGTCGCGATCTATTGGCCGGGACAGTGGTCGGCCTCGCCCTGATCCCCGAAGCTATCGCCTTCTCCATTATCGCGGGCGTCGATCCTGCGGTCGGTCTGTACGCCAGCTTCATTATTGCGGTCACCATCGCCTTTGTCGGCGGCCGTCCGGCGATGATTTCTGCTGCGACAGGTGCCATGGCCCTGCTTATGGGCGGACTGGTCCGCGACCACGGCATCGAGTTCCTGTTTGCCGCCTCTCTTCTGTGCGGCGTCATCCAGATCGTCGTCGGCCTGTTCAGGCTGGGCCGCTATATCCGTTTCGTCAGCAAGAGCGTGATGAGCGGATTTCTGAACGCGCTCGCCATCCTGATCTTCCTTGCCCAACTCCCACATCTGGCCGGAGCAAACTGGCACGCCTATGCGCTGGTCGCGGCCTCTTTGACGATCATCTATGGCTTCCCCAAGCTGAACAAGACGATCCCCTCCCCGCTCGTCGCTATCGTGGTGCTCAGCGTGGCCTCGGCCCTGATTGGGCTGGACGTCAAGACGGTTGGTGACATGGGCGACCTGCCGACCACCCTGCCATCCTTCCATATGCCTATGGTCCCCCTGACGTGGGAGACATTGATCATCATCGTGCCGGTCTCCCTCACGCTAGCCTTCGTCGGCCTCATGGAAACGTTGCTGACGGCCAATGTGCTGGATGATCTGACCGACACCCCGTCAGACAAGGATCGCGAAACCCGAGGTCAGGGCGTTGCCAACATCGCCGCCTCTCTGTTCGGCGGCATGGCGGGCTGCGCCATGATTGGCCAGTCGATCATCAATGTGACCTCCGGCGGTCGGGGCCGACTGTCGACCCTATGGGCGGGTGTCTTCCTGATGGTGCTGATCCTGATCCTGTCGCGCTGGGTTGGGCAGATTCCAATGGCTGCTCTTGTCGGCGTCATGTTCATGGTCTCTTTCAAGACCTTTGACTGGAGTTCAGTGCGCCGTCTGCGCTCTATACCGGTCCAGTCGACCATCGTGATGCTGGCCACTGCGGGCGTGGTATTGTGGACCCACGACCTATCGAAAGGTGTCGTTGTCGGCGTCGTGCTTTCGGCCATCTTCTTCATGCGCAAGGTTGCAAAGATGATCGTCGTTACTGAGCTGGACACACCAGAGTCCGGCGCACTTCATTATCGCGTCGAAGGGCAATTGTTCTTCGCTTCGGCCGAACTGTTCGCGGCCAGCTTCGAATACCATGGCCAACCGCGCGACGTCCGCATCGACATGACCGGCACCCACATCTGGGATCAGACCGGCGTCGCCTCTCTCGACAAGGTTGTCGGCCGCTACACCGCACGAGGAGCACAGGTTCATATCCTCGGCCTGAACCCGTCCAGTCAGACCTTGTTTGACAGGCTGGCCCAACAGCCCGCCGACTGAAACGACTAAGGGGGCAGATCACTCTGCCCCCTTTTTCTTCACGTCTAGAAGTCTTCCCAGTCCGAACTCGCCGCGACAGACAGATTGGCCCGCCCGCCGCCGGCGGCGCGACGGCTGAGCGTCGCTTCAACGTCGGCATTGTGCGGCGTCGGTATGGGCACAACGGGGCGTGCTGCGTCCGAGCCACGCGACGGTGGCATTGCAGCGACCGTTGCGGGCGCGCGCGTAGTCACACCGGCGCGGGCTGCCAGCTTGAACTTGCTCACCAGTGTCGTGAGCTTTTCTGCCTCGTTGGTCAGGTGGTGGCAGGCCGCCGTCGATTGCTCGACCATCGCCGCGTTCTGCTGGGTCGTCTGATCCATCTGGTTCACTGAGGCGTTGACCTCGGTCAGGGTCGTCGCCTGTTCCTTGGCGGAAGCGCTGATCTCGTTCATCAGTTCGGCGATCTCGCTCACCTTGGTGACGATGTCGGACAACACGTCGCCGGTTTGTCCCACCAGCTTCACACCATTCTTCACCTGCTGAGAACTGGACGAGATCAGCGTCTTGATCTCCTTGGCCGCATCCGCCGAGCGCTGTGCCAGCGCCCGCACCTCGGACGCCACGACTGCGAAACCGCGGCCCGCATCACCTGCACGGGCGGCCTCCACCCCTGCGTTCAACGCCAGAAGATTGGTCTGAAACGCGATCTCGTCGATCACCCCGATGATGCGCCCGATCTGATCGGACGAAGACTCAATCTCGCCCATGGCGGACACGGCATCGGCCACGACCTCGCTACTGCGCTGGGCGTCGTTCTTGGCACCGGTGACGGCCTGGTGGGCCTTCTGGGCACCGTCGGAGGTTCGTTTAACGGTGACAGTAATTTCGTCGAGTGCCGCTGCTGTTTGCTGTAGCGATGCCGCCTGTCGCTCGGTGCGACTAGACAGGTCATCGGAAGCGCCGGCGATTTCATTGGCACCGGCGCGCATCAAGCCGACGTTCTCCGACACCTCCTGCATGGCTGCTTCCAGCCGCTCCATCGCGACGTTGAAGTCGGTCTTGAGTTGGGCATAGTCGCCGCTGAACTCTTCATAGATGCGGGTCGTGAGGTCGCCATCTGCCAGACGCGCCAGGGACGTGGCCGTAACCTCGACAACTCGTTTCTGTGCGGCCTCTGCCTCGGCACGCAGCGCATCAGCCTCCTTGCGGGCCTTTTCCGCAGCCTGGAGGTAGATCGAGATGACAAAGTCCATGTCCAGCAGCGCGGCTTTGACCACTGCGCCTATGGTCTTGCCCAAGGCCTCGCCGCCATCGCCTTTGGCGAAACGCTTGCGCTTCTTCTCGTGGTCCCGAACCACGGCCTTGACCAGCCCATCCAGCACAAGCGCATAGCCGCCAATGTACCAGCGCGGCTCCAACCCGATACGGGCGTGGGTGCCGCCGATGCGCTGGACACTGTCGGTATAGGTGGAGTCATACCGTGCGGACGCAATCTGAGACCAGTGCCGCGACTGTCCGGACTTCGCGCCGGAAATCATTTGCTCGGTATTGAAGAAGCGCGAGACCGCCGGATAGGCTCTCACTTGCGCGTAAAAGGCATCCAAGCTGCTGCTCAGCGCATCTTCAATAACCGGCTTCGCCGTGGCCAGAGCCTGACGGGTATCACCGTCTAACTGGATGAAGGACAGGCGCTCGTTGAGGGCCGTGCTATCCGACATTTTGGGTACCTCAGTCGTGGGGGATGCTGAGGCCCATCATCGTCAACCACTGTTATTTATTTCTAAGCCTGAACTACGGACAATTACTCAGGCGGCCATACGCTCGCTGAGCGCCGCTATGATGGCCTTATTGAAGGCTGGCAGGTCGTCGGGGTCGCGGCTGGTAATAACGCCATTGTCCTCGGCAACCTCTACATCGACCCAGATAGCACCCGCATTCTCCAGATCGGTCCGTAGGCTCTTATAGGACGTCAGACGACGCCCCTTGGCCAAGCCTGCTTCGATCAGCAACCACGGGGCATGACAAATGGCCGCGACCGGCTTGCCCAGATCACCAAAGGCATTGGTGAAGGCAATCGTTTTGGAATCGAGGCGGAACTTGTCGGCCCCCACCGTCCCGCCGGGAACCACCAACAGGTCGAAATCCTCGGCAGACACGTCGTCCAACGTCGCGTCGATCGGGTATTTGGCAACGGGATCCAGATCGTTTGCGAAAGTCTCGCCTTCACCCGCTTCCATGCCGACAACAACCACCTTGGCACCGGCTGCCTCTAGCGCAGCCTTCGGTTTAGTGAACTCCGCATGCTCACTGCCACGCGGTGCCAACAGGATGGCGACGGTTTTTCCGTTCAACGACATTCCGGGGTCCTTTCCCTAAGGGCCCATCCGCTTTGACGTGGCGGCAGGGCTAAAAGTGCCAAGGAGCAATCCGTCACCCGATGTGTCCGTTCCGAAGGGTGGCCCGTTCTGTTCAGTATCGGGATCAAATATCTGCCAGTAGGGCGTGATCTCATCCCCGCTCGACCGGCAAATCCACTTTTGCCCGAGCGTGAGACAGCAAAAAGCCCCGC
>NZ_JSYD01000040.1:0-1271 GCF_054824005.1 Brevundimonas sp. GN22
TCGCGCTTGGCACATGGTAGTCGAGCATGAGGCTGAACTCGGCACAGACGCCCTTATCCATGTCATCCAGGCTGGCGATAAGGCCGACACCATCAATACCGCCCTAGGCTATCTGAAGCCGCTAGAAACAAGACGGGCCCTCAAATAGAAGCCTAAGATCCCGCTAAATGTGTATTTAAATTCAGCGTGAATTTAATTTGCAGCCTGAAGATTAATTCCATCTGTTTTAGAAATAAGCAAATACGTCATGCCAAATACTTCAAAACGATTGCCTTCGTCAGCCTGAATAGATTCTAACTCTAGACTATCTACATTTTGAAATGTTATTTTATCGCCATCAAATCCTATAAATTTTATTTTAGGATTTACCGTGTCGACCAATTCAACAAATCCCGTAGATTTAATTATATTTTCTTCACCTACTGTATCAATACACAAGTAATACATTCCCATATCCTTTTGGCATATAGAGAACTTTCCACGCCTTTTTACCAAAAACTGATCAGAACTTATATTGCCATATTGAAATCTATAATTATCATATAAAGGCGTATAACCTTCATTATCAGAAGAAGTTTTACAAACAAACTCCCCTCCGATTAAATGGTGGTTATGCCCACCAATCATTCTTTTGTGGCCGTCTAATAATGATGTGAAACAATCAGAATAAAATCCTTGTGCGCTATAAGATATAATATCACCCGAATTAGCAGTTATTACCTCACCAGAAAGCGGTAAATTCAATTCCACTAAACTATAGAGAGAATTTATAACTACATTTGATTCGTTGATAACATGATGATATTTATATTTTTTTACATTTTCTATAGATTCTTGAACAATTCTATTTGTTCTAGCTTGACCTGCAGCCAATACAGATTGCTGCAATGATCCCAGTACAGCTACAGAGCTTTCAGTATTTCTTAAATTTCTAGAATTTGTATCATTTTCATAAATTGATGTTCCCGGCCTTCTTGACCCTGGAGGACAACGCCCTTCTCCAAAAGTATTAACCCACATGCCATTTATATAATACTCTCTACAAACTGCGTTCCTTCGAACTTCTGAAGGTACTTGGTTATAAACATTAACCTGCGCCTGAGCAGGCACTGTACACATCAATACAACAGCAGCACTCAAAACCGAAAAGCGAATGTTTATCATAGATTTTTCTCCATCGTAGAATTTAAAGATCGCTGATATTTACATAGCGATCAAGCACCTTTCCTCCATTCACTACCCCAAACCCAACTGACCCCCGTGGCCATCCG
>NZ_JSYD01000041.1:0-65528 GCF_054824005.1 Brevundimonas sp. GN22
CTTGGTGATTGACAGACCTATGACGACGCGGGCGGCGCTGGGGCCGTTGCTGATGGCGGTAGGTGCGGTCGCGGCGGACAAGAGCGGTAGGATCGTTGTGTCTGGAGCCGGCGCCGTGGACGTCGAGTTCGGGCTGGACGCGCTGGCTATGCCGCAAGAGGGCGGGCCGGTGGTCGCGACGCGCGAACTGGTCGATCAGCCGCAGGGCGTGCGCGTGCGGTTTATCAGCGAGGCACAGGACTACAGCACCGGAGCGGTGATGGTGCAGACCGACTACGTGGTAGAGCGGGCCCAAGGCGCTGCGCCCTTGGGGCATGTGCTGGATATGGACCTGCCCATGGTGGTGGGGCCGGGTTTCGCTCGTTCGGCGGCAAGGCGGGTGCTGGAGGCGGTAAAGGCCGAGACCCTCACGGTACATCTGGGACCACTGGAGGCTTTGCGGCTGGAAGCGGGAGACAAGGTCTCGCTGGAGGGCCGTGACGGTGTCTGGCGCGTGGAACGGCTGGCCTATGAGGAGGAGGTGAAGGCCGAACTGGTGCCGTGGTTGGCACTGGACGAGGAGGACCTTGTCGAGGATTGGCGCGGCGGAAGCGGGGACGTTGAAGTCGTCGGTGCGCCCTGGTTCCGTGTGCTGGATCTGCCGGGACTGCCCGGTGAAGAGGATGATGCGCGAGCTGTTGTGGCTGTGGCGGCTGATCCTTGGTGGCCGATGGTGGTTCACGGTGGGGCGAGCGCTGAGGCGTTGACCGCTAGAGCGGAGATCAACGAGTCGGCCGTCGTTGGCGAACTGTTGTCGCCGCTGGGGGCTGGACCTGTGGACCGGTGGGATCGGGCTAATGCCGTTCGACTGCGATTAGGTGGAGGGTCTCTCCAGAGCCTAGGGGGCGGTGCGGTTCTGGATGGCGGCAATGCGCTGGCTATCGAGAGCGGCGAAGGCTGGGAGGTTATGCAGTTCCGTGATGCGCAACTGGTTGGCGAGGATGAGTGGGTTCTGACCAACCTCTTACGGGGCCGGTTGGGTACCCGAGCGGAAGCCGAGCGGGGAGCCGTAGTCGGGGCTGCTGTCGTGGTGCTGGGCCGCGATATGCCGCGTTTGACGGTGGACGAGGGTGAGCGGGGGCTGTCGAGGATTTGGCGTGCTGGTCCCAAGGGGCTGGCACCGGCGGGCCCGCGCATTACCCAGAGCGATGCGGTGTGGCGAGGACGTGCGTGGATGCCGTGGCGACCTGTTCACTTGCGGCTGACACAGGTTGAGGACGGGCTGAGGCTGACCTGGACGGCGTGTGTGCGCGGAAGTGGTGACGGATGGCACGATGACGACGCGGTGGCCGGTGTCGTGCGGTTCCGTGTGCGCGTGCTGTCAGGCGGGCAGGCGGTGCGCGAGTGGGAAGTAGAGGGGGGCGAGGCGCTCTATTCCACGGCTGATCTTGCTGCCGATTTTCCCGAGGGGATGGCCGGAGGTACGTGCTTTGGTGTGTCTCAATGGGGGGATCGATGGGGTTGGGGCGATGAGGCGTTAATCATCCCCTGAACATCAGGCTCTTCCGGAAGCCAGTCCGATGCCCTAACTGACGGGGGAGTGTTTATTAGAACCCCGGAGTGCAACGAGCGTGGCTGGTGATCCCTACAAGGAACTTGGCGTTTCCAAAGGCGCGAGTGCCGACGAGATCAAGAAGGCCTTTCGCAAGCTGGCGAAAGAACTGCATCCGGACAAAAACCCCGGAGACAAGGCAGCCGAAGAGCGTTTCAAGCGCGTAACCGGGGCCTTTGATCTGTTGGGTGATGCTGAAAAGCGGGCCAAATATGATCGCGGCGAGATAGATGCCGACGGGCGCGAGCAGTTCCGTGGCTTTGGCGGCGGCGGTGCGCGTGGTGGGCCGGGCGGCGGCTTCTCGGGCTTTGGCGGTTCGGGTAATCGCGGCGGCTTTGAAGATATCGACCTGTCGGATCTGTTTTCCGGATTTGGTGGGGGCGGGGCCGGTCGCGGTTTCGGCGGCGGCAAGGGGCAGGACATCCGTGCCACGCTGGAAGTCAGCCTTGAGGAAGTGATCGCCGGCACGACGCGTCGTATCCAATTCTCGGATGGTCGCATGGTGGATGTTGCGATTCCGAAAGGGGCATCGGACGGTCAGGTCGTTCGTCTGAAAGGGCAGGGCGCACCGGGTCGGACCCAGTCGGGCGATGCCATGATCGAACTGCGCATCCTCCCGCATCCGCTTTATCGCCGTGAAGGCGCGGACCTGCATATGGACCTGCCGGTCTCGGTACCGGATGCGGTTTTGGGCGGCAAGGTCACTGTGCCAACGCCTGAGGGCAAGGTGATGATGAGCATCCCCAAAGGCTCGAACTCGGGCAAGGTTCTGCGTCTGAAAGGGCGCGGGGCGTTCGCCGAGGGGCGTCGCGGGGACCTGCTTGCCAAGCTGATGGTGACGTTGCCGGAAGAGTCCGACGAGTTGCTGGAGCGCTTCGCCGAGGACTGGCGCAAAAATCGGCCCTACACGCCGGGCAAGTGATGGCTTATGGCAGGGCTGCGTCTCTTGGCGGGTGAGTCACGGGACGTTTGACCATAGCGCTAGTTCCGGGGCCGGATATGACTGCCAAGCCTGTAGTGAAGCCTGAACGTCCGTGGTTTTCAGCGGGGCCGACGGCCAAGCGTCTGGGCTATAAGCTGTCGGCGCTGCCGGAGAACCTGCAGGGGCGCGGTATTCGTGCGCCCGAGGTAGTCGAGCGGTTTGCCTATGGCCTGCGCCTGACGCGCGAGGTTCTGAACCCGCCTGAAGATTACGTCATGCTGTACACGCCGGGGTCGGACACCGGTGCTGTCGAGGCGGCGCTGTGGGGCATGTTGGGGCCAAAGCCGGTGACGGTGGTGGCCTATGAGAATTTCGGCCTGACGTGGGCCGAGGATGTCCGCGATCATCTGAAGCTGAACCCGACGGTGGTGAAGGCCCCGTGGGGAGAGTTGCCGGACCTGTCGCAGGTCGATTGGTCGAGCGATGTGGTGTTCCCTTGGAACGGGACCACCTCGGGCGTGAAGATGCCGGATGGCGACTGGATCGCTGCGGACCGCGAAGGTCTGAGCATTTGCGATGCGACGTCGGCGGCATTTGCCCAGCCACTGCCTTGGGACAAGCTGGATGTGACGACCTTTAGCTTCCAGAAGGCGTTGGGCGGCGAGGCTGGCATCGGCGTGATGGTGCTGTCGCCGCGTGCGGTGGCGCGTTTGGACGAGAATGTGCCGGCCTGGCCTGTGCCGAAGGTGCTGCGTCTGACGGGCAAGGACGGCAAGTTCGATAGTGGTCTGGCCGATGGCGTGGCGATCAACACCTTCTCGGTGCTGACGATCGAGGATTGGATCGACGCGCTGGAGTGGGCGCGCGAGATCGGCGGGCTGGATGCACTGATTGCACGGACAAAGGCCAACTACGAGGCGCTGTCGGCATGGGTGGAACGGACGGACTGGATCGATTTTCTGCCGGAACGCGAGGACATCCGATCCACGACCTCGGTGTGCCTGAAGTTTACCGATGCACAGGTTTCGGCGTTGGATGACAAGGGCCAGAAGGCTTTTGTGAAACGGTTCAAGGCGCTTCTGGAAGGCGAGGGGGCGGTGTTTGACATGGAGCCGCACCGTAATGCGCCGCCGGGTCTGCGCCTGTGGTGCGGATCGACCGTGGAGACGGCCGATGTGGTGGCGGCAGGGCCGTGGCTGGAGTGGGCGTTCGCGACGGCGGTTAGCGAAATCGGCTAATGCTGCTTTCCAAGCGCGACAGCCGATGATTCAGGGGCTATAGGCTGCTACCGCGTTTTACTCGCGGAGATCAGTGCAGTGGCTAATGTTGCGGTAGTCGGCGCCCAATGGGGTGACGAGGGCAAGGGCAAGATCGTGGACTGGCTGTCCAATCGCGCCGATATGGTGGTGCGGTTCCAGGGCGGCCACAACGCGGGGCACACCCTCGTTGTCGATGGCAAGGTCTACAAGCTGGCGCTGCTGCCTTCGGGCGTGGTGCAGGGCAAGCCGTCCATCATCGGTAATGGTGTGGTCGTGGACCCGTGGCACCTTGTGAACGAGATCGAGAAGATCGAGGCGCAAGGCGTGCATATCGGTCCGGATATCCTGACGATTGCCGACAATGCCTGCCTGATCCTGCCGGTCCATCCGGCGCTGGATGTAGCGCGTGAAGCGGCGGCGTCGGCTCCGGGGGCCAAGATCGGCACGACCGGTCGCGGTATCGGTCCGGCCTATGAAGACAAGGTTGGCCGCCGTGCGATCCGCGTCTGCGATCTGGCCAATGAAGAAGACCTGAAGGTCAAGATTGACCGTTTGCGCTCGCACCATGATCCGCTGCGTGCGGGTCTGGGGCTGGAGCCGATTGATCCGCAGGCTCTGTTGCAGCAGCTTCTCGAGATCGCGCCGAAAATCCTGCCCTATGTGAAGCCCGCTTGGCGTGTGCTGGATCAGGCCAAGAAGGACGGCAAGCGCGTGCTGTTCGAAGGTGCGCAAGGTGCCTTCCTTGATGTCGATCACGGCACTTATCCCTACGTGACTTCGTCCAACACTGTGGCCGGTCAGGCTGCGGCAGGATCGGGTCTGGGACCGCGTGGTGTGGGCTATGTGCTGGGCATCGTGAAAGCCTATACGACTCGCGTGGGTGAAGGCCCGTTCGCGTGCGAGCTGAACGACGAGGTGGGTGAGCATCTGGCGACCGTTGGTCGCGAAGTGGGTGTGAACACCGGTCGTGCCCGTCGTTGTGGCTGGTTCGACGCCGTGCTGGTGCGCCAGTCAGTGGCGATCAATGGCATCGACGGTATCGCCCTGACCAAGCTGGACGTTCTGGATGGCCTGAAGACGCTGAAAATCTGCGTCGGTTATCGGATCAACGGCGAAGTGTTGGATTACCTGCCTTCGAGCCTGAAGGATCAGGCAGCGGCCGAGCCGGTGTTTGAAGAGATGGAAGGCTGGGACGAGAGCACGGGCGGTGTCCGCAGCTTCAAGGACCTGAACGCCAAGGCGACGAAATATGTGCGCCGTATCGAGGAACTGATCGGTGCACCGGTGGCTCTTTTGTCGACCAGTCCCGAGCGTGACGACACCATTCTGATGCGTGATCCGTTCCAGGGATAAAACGGCGAACAAGCGTAGCAGAAACAACCTATGCTTAACCGGTAATAGCTAAGGCTGATCTCCTGACAGGAGGTCAGCCTTTGTTCGCTCTAGACACCAAATCCATGCAAAAGATCGCGCCCGTTGTGCGGCGCGTGGTGATTGTCGATCCCAATCCGGCAGCGGCCAAGCTTATGGCGGACCTGCTGAAGGGGTTTGGTAGTCGTGATGTGGCTATCGAGGCGGACGAGGCGCGGGTGATCGATCTCGCCCGTGAAATGGAGCCCGGTCTGTTTATTCTGGAGCGGAGCGGGCCGCGTCTGGACGGGGAGCATCTGGCCAAAAGAATCCGGCGCTCGTCGCTATCGTCGCGTCGCGCGCCGATCATCATGGTGACGGCTGAGGCGACGGCTTCCTCGATCAAGGGCGCTCGCGATGCGGGTATCCACGAGTTTCTGAGAAAGCCGTTCACGAGCGGCGACCTCTATCGTCGGGTCGAGAACCTTGCCACAAAGCCGCGCGACTGGGTCGAGGCGGTCGGCTACGTCGGGCCCGATCGCCGCCGCTTTAACTCGACCGATTATGCGGGGCCGCGCAAGCGCAAGGCTGACAACGATTCCACGCCCTCGATGGAGTCGATGAAGGAGCAGGCGCTGCGGATTCTGGTCTCTGCAATCAACCAGTTCGCGAATGACCCTGCGCAGGCGGTTCGCGCCATTCGGGAACAGGCGCGCACGCTCAAGGCTATCGCGGTGAAGACCGGCGATGCCAATCTGGCGATGGCTGCGGTAGGGCTGGAAGCAGAGATTGATTTAGGGCGGATCAGTCGCGACCAATTGGCGGGGCCAGTGAAGGCCTTGCTGGCGCTGGTTCCAGACTTGAACGTTTCCCGAGCGGGATAAGAAAAAGGGCGGCTGGAGTGATCCAGTCGCCCTTTCGCTTCGGGGGGGAGGTCGTAAGGCCGGTCAGGCCGTAGCGAGATTGCGCTCGAGTGCGGCGGCCTGCATGGCCTTTTGCAGCTTCTCGAAGGCGCGGACTTCGATCTGGCGGACGCGTTCGCGGCTGACGCCATATTGGCCAGCCAACTCTTCCAAGGTGACGGGATCATCCTTGAGGCGACGCTCGGTCAGGATGTGCTTTTCGCGGTCCGTCAGTTCTTCCATGGCTTCCTGAAGGAGCGTCATGCGGATGCCGCGCTCTTCGTTCTCGGCCAGTTGGGTTTCCTGGCTCACGGCCTCGTCGTCGGCCAGCCAGTCTTGCCATTCGGACTCACCATCGGCGCGCATAGGAGCGTTCAGCGACGAGTCACCGCCGAGGCGGCGGTTCATGTCAATGACTTCCTGCTGGGTCACGCCCAGCTTGGTTGCGATCTGTTCGAGGTGTTCAGGCAGAAGGTCGCCTTCTTCAAAGGCCGAGATCTGGCTCTTGGCTTTGCGCAGGTTGAAGAACAGCTTCTTCTGGGCCGCGGTCGTGCCCATTTTGACCAGCGACCACGAGCGCAGGATGTATTCCTGAATGGACGCACGGATCCACCACATGGCGTAGGTGGCCAAGCGGAAGCCTTTGTCGGGGTCGAACTTTTTGACAGCCTGCATCAGGCCGACATTACCTTCGGAAATGACTTCGCCGATCGGCAGGCCGTAGCCGCGATAACCCATGGCAATCTTTGCCACGAGGCGAAGGTGCGATGTCACCAGACGGTGGGCCGCTTCAGGGTCCTCATGCTCGGACCAGCGTTTGGCCAGCATGAATTCTTCGTCTTTGGTGAGCATCGGAAACTTGCGGATTTCCGAAAGGTAACGGGACAGTCCCTGTTCAGGCGACATTACCGTCAGAGTGGTGTTAGCCATGTGGTCCCTCCGACCGTTGCAAGAGCAGGCACTGCGGATGTGGCCACCCCTGTGCACCACTTCCTCGCCTCTCAATGGTTCGAGATAGAAATCCGTTGCATGAATTTAAAGAGGCGAAACCGCGACAGATTTGCCTTTTTTACGTCATCACGCGCCAATCGGATCAATGGCTCGATGTTAGATTAGTAACTAACACAGAGCTTGTTTCTAATCAAGCGCAACGAGACGCTCTTCCAAGGCCTGCATGTCGGCGGGGAGGGGCGTCTCGAAGCGCAGTGCCTGACCGGTCACCGGATGGACGAAGCCCAGTACCGAGGCGTGAAGGGCCTGGCGGTGGAACTGTAGCTCTTCGAGGGCGGTACGGATCGCAAGAACCGGTGCACCTGATCCGTACACCGGATCGCCTAGCAAAGGCGCGCCTTTTGAAGCCATGTGCACGCGGATCTGGTGGGTTCGACCAGTGTGCAGGGTGCAGGCGACGCGCGAGGCCATGGGAGCCGCGCCGGACTTGGCGGGGATGCCGTATCGAGCCTGCACGACATAGTCGGTGATGGCTTGGCGGCCCGAGGATTTCAGCACCGCCATCTTTTTCCGGTCGTGCGGCGAGCGTCCGATCAGGGTCTCGATCCGGCCTTTGTCCGGCGACGGCGCACCCCGCACGAGGGCGATATAGGTGCGTTCGATGTCGTGTGTGGCAAACAGGGCTGATAGACCTGCGTGGGCCTTATCGGACTTGGCAGCGACCATCACGCCCGAGGTGTCTTTGTCCAGACGGTGGACAATGCCCGGTCTGGCCACGCCCCCAATGCCAGAGAGGCTGTCACCGCAGTGATAGAGCAGGGCGTTGACGAGGGTACCCGTCTCGCAGCCGGGAGCGGGGTGGGCCGCCATGCCGGATGGTTTGTCGATGACGATAAGGTGCTCGTCTTCGAACAGGACGGTGAGCGGAACGTTTTCCGGTTCCGGATCGGCGGCGGTGACCGGCGGAAGGGTGATTTCATAGACGCCGGTGGTCGCTTTCGCCTTGCCCGAGGTGATCACTTGGCCGTCTTTGCTAACGGCACCTTCTGCGAGCAGGGCCTGCAGGCGAGCGCGCGACAAGGTCGGGAACGCTTCGGCCAGCGCCTTGTCCAGACGTTGGCCGGCGGTTTCGATCTGCGCTTGTAGGATCTCGGCGCTGTCGTCGTCGGTGTGCAGGGTATCAATGGCCATAGGGCCAGATAGCATGCGTCGCGCCGTGTTGGGCAGGGCCTTAGGACAGGGTGTAGCCCACCAGCCGCCATTGGCCGTCGTCATCGCGGCGGAAGGAGACGACTTCTTCCATCACCTTGGCATTGTTGCCCGTGGTGGCGAAGCGCACAGAAACGTATTGGCCGGGGGGCAGGCCGCCGCTGGCATCGGTCACAGGCACACGCATAACCGACATCCATTCGCGGTTGCGGATCGTGCCCAGAAGGGCGCGTCGTTGGGCGATATTGGCGATGAAGCGATCTTGCGGAACGGACGACTTCATAACTGGCGAGGCCAGTTCCCATACCGTGCCCATCTCGTAGCGATCGATGGCTGCGACGATGACCATACTGGCGTCGAGATAGACGTTGGGGCCCGTGGCCTGCGCTTCGGCTGCACGGGAGGCAACTAGCGCGGGCACCGCCATGCCAATGGCAAGAACCGCAGCGTATCGAGCTAGGTATCGGGTTCTGATCACGGGAGTTCCATTGGTGAGCTGAGAAAAGACGGGCCGGACAAGCGTAACGGTTGTCCGGCCCAGTTGTTGCGCATCAGAATAAAATGGGCGGGACCAAATGATCCCGCCCGTGAGGTTCCTTAGAACTGGAAGCCTACGCCGACGGCTGCACCGCCCTGGCTGCGGGTGTTGTAGGTACCCGTAGCGCGAAGGACGAAGCGGCCATCAGTGGTGTAACGCGAGTAACCAACGGCCAGAGCCTGTTCGTTACCCCAGGTCGAGACACCCATACCGACCATGTTGGCACCCGGCTCTTGTGCTTGCGGGATCGTGCTCATGGCCATGGCGGCGGCGGTACCGCCGTTGGCATCGCGGCGGTAGTCCTCAAGTTGGCCACCCAGGCGGTTGATCGCAGTATCCGTGTAGTTATTGGCCTGAAGCAGGGTGTTCGACAGACCGGCATTCAGCTGGCGAACGTTCACGGCATCCATCGGGTCGACACCGTCGGCCAGATTGGTGATGCGGTCACCGTTCATGTTGATGCCGTTCTGGTTGATCGTCGGACCGTTGGCGATAGAGATGCTTTCCAGATTGGTCATGTTGCGGTTGACCGAAACGGTCACGCCGTCAGCACTCTGGGTTTTGACGATGTTCTCGCCCGGGATGAACTGTGCATAGCCACCCGGCACAACGAACGACGGTTCCGGGTTGGTCGAGCCACCCGAGCCGTTGTTGCCGCCGTTGTTCGACGACGAGATCGCCGCACGCAGAGCGTTGTTGTAGACCGTATCGCCGACCGCGATCTGCGCCGAGAAGGTGTTGGTCGCAGGGTCGTAGGTCGAGGTCGAGCTGAAGGCTGCGGCCAGTTGGTCGCCCAGTGCCACCAGTTGGCTGCCGTTAACAGCATGGTTGCTGGTTTGCGACAGGACGCCATCGGTGACACCGGTGATGCGACCGCTCTCGCCGTCATTGATCACCACGTTGCCGAAGCGCGGGGCGCTGGCCATCTGGACAATGACTTCGCCGGTCGAGGCATCGGTAGCGGTGCGGATGTTGCCGGCGTCATAGTTGCCAGCCGTAGAGGCATCGCCGCGGATCGACAGGGTTTGGCCGTTGGTACGACGTACAACGCCGCCGTCATTGCCGGTGAAGTTCACGCCGATGTCGCTAGCGGCTGCCGCGACGGTGTTGTCGACGTAGTCCTTGTTCGCGATGTGGCTGCCGTCGGTGATCGGACCGGTGTATTTCGCACCCGTGCTGTCGACCGTGAAGTTCGGACCGACGTTCAGTGCATTGGTGGTGATACCCGAACCGTCAACCACGGTGCTGCCGACGGTCAGGCTATTGCCGATGGTGACATCGTCGGCCAGATCGAAGGTGACATCGTTCGAGGTGGCGGTCTTGCCGACCACGATGTTGCCATCGGTGTTCGACAGATCGATCGAGTTGCCCGTGGCGCTGGCCGTACCAACCGCGGTGGCGTTGGCACCGTCGGCGCTAATGTTCCAGCCGGCACCGGTGGTGCTGGATAGGGTGTTGAGTGCCTGGTTGGTGGCATGCAGTTGCGAGCCGTTCACCGCGTCGGTCGAGTTCGCGTCGAGGCGACCTGCGGCGACGTTGGTGATGGTGCGCTCGTTGCCGGCCGAACCGATGCTCACCGTGCCGACCGGGGCGGTACCTGCAAAGTTGTAGGTGGTGCCTTGCAGAGTGGTCGAGGCGGTGCCCGCAGCAGCCGAAGTCGATGCATTCGAGCCCAGCGCGATGCTGTCGGCGTGGGTTGCCTGGGCGTTGTAGCCAAAGGCCATCGAACGATCGGCCGTAGCCGTCGAGTTTGCACCGTAGACCGAAGCGTAGTTGCCCGACGCGACGTTGTCCGCACCGAAGGCCTGGGAGTAGTTGCCCGTGGCCTGGTTGTTTTCGCCGACGGCCTGCGAGTTGTCAGCCGAGGCGGTGTTGTTCAAACCGATCGCTTGGGATTGGTTGCCGGAAGCCAAGTTGTTGTTACCGAAGGCTTGCGAGTTTTCACCGCTCGTCTCGTTGTTGGCACCGTAGGCTTGCGAGAAGTTACCAGAGGCCAGGTTGGCAATACCCATGGCCTGGGCGCGTTCACCATCGACCTGGTTATTGGCACCGATCGCCTGCGAGTATTCGGTCGACGTATAGTTCTGATAGCCGATGGCCTGTGAGTAAGCGCCTTCGGTGATGTTTTCACCGCCCATAGCCATCGAACGTTCGCCGTAAGCAAGGTTGCTGGTGCCGAACGCCTTTGCATACTCGCCTACGGCCTCGTTATCGTCGCCGATTGCCTGGCTTTGGGTGCCATTGGCTTGGTTGCCGGTGCCGATGGACAGGCTGTTGTTACCGTCAGCGGAGTTATTGGAGCCGATGGAAGTGCTCTCGTTGCCGATAGCGGTGACATTAGGACCGATGGCGACTGCATCGGCACCCGTGGCCCCGTCCGAGTTGACGTTGCCCTTCGGCGTGCCGGCGTCGTTGATGCTGACATAACGGGCGGTCCCCGATGCTGCCGTCAGGTTTTGGAGAACCTGATTGGTCGCGAACAGCTGCGAGCCATTGACCGCATCGGTCGAGGCCGCATCGATGCGGCCTGCGGCAAGGTTGGTCAGTGTGCGTTCGTTACCGGCAGAGCCGATGCTGAAGGTACCGACCGGAGCGGTGCCCGCGAAGGCATAGGTGTTGCCGCCAATGGTGGTGTTGGCGGTACCGACAACAGCGGACGTCGTTGCGCCATCACCCATAGCGATGCTGCGAGCTTCGGTCGAACGAGCATCGGCACCGAAGGCCAGACCGTTGGTGCCGTCAACGCGAGCCCGTGTACCGACGGCGACACCCTGGTTTACGGTCGACACCGACTGGCTACCCAGAGCCACCGTGTCGGTGACATTTAGCGGAGTCGTGTTGACCAGGATGGGTTGTGCGTTCAGCGGGCTCTCTACGGAGCTAGCAAGCGTACCGGCGCGATTACCGATTGCGATGTTGCTGTTACCGTTCACATACGCACCCGCACCGTTACCCGTTGCGATGTTGTAGTTACCGGTCACGCCTGTACCCGCCCAATAACCTTGAGCGTTGTTGAAGAAGCCATTGACCTGGGTGCCGGTGTAGCTGCCGAGGGAAACGTTATTGTTTCCGCTGACGGTATTGCCGCTTTCCCAGCCCAGCGCCATGTTGCGCGAACCGGTGACAGTATTACCTGAACGCGTACCGATGGCTTGGTTGTTGAAGCCGTCGACGGTGCGGCCGGCACTGTCACCGAAGGCTTGGTTGTTGTTGCCGGTGACGGTGCTGCCGGCACTGTCACCGACAGCGATATTGCTGTTGCCGCTGACATTCTGGCCCGCGAAGCTACCGATAGCGAGCTGGGTGTTAGAGGTCGCGGTCGTGCCGATACCGGCCTGACGACCGATCACAATGCTGTCCTGACCCTTCGCCTGGGTTTCGTTACCAATAGCGACAGAACGCAGGCCTTCCGCAATCGCGGCACTACCGGCTGCAATCGAGTTGTTGGCCAAAGCTTGGGAACGCTCGCCCAATGCGGTTGCCCGTTCGCCGGTGGTGAGGGTATTGGCACCCAGCGAGGTGCTCAGGCGTGCGGCCTGGGCGTTGTTACCCATGGCTACAGCCGAGTTGCCACCTGCGATGGTGTTTTGGCCGATGGCGATGCCTTCGTTGTTGTTGGCGCGCGCATTGAAGCCCAGCGCGACGGTGTTGTTACCGGTGGAGGCGGCATCCGGACCGATGGCGATGGCATTGTTGCCGGTTGCACCATCGGAGTTGACGTTACCGGCAGCCGCGCCGGTGCGGCGGATGCTGACGTACGGAACCTTGCCTGCCGTAGCAGCAAGCGCGCTGACAGCCTGGTTCGTTGCGAACAGTTGCGAGCCGTTGACTGCATCGGTCGAGGTTGACGTCAGGCGACCTGCGGCCAGATTGGTCAAGGTACGCTCGCTACCGGCGGCACCGATGCTAACCGACGAAGTCGGGGCAACGCCGGCGAAGGTGTAGTTGGTGGTGCCGATAGTGGTGCCGGACGTGGCAACCGCAGCATCCGAGATCGATCCGGAACCCAGTGCTACGCCGTTGGCGACGTTCACTTGGGAGGCATTGCCCAATGCGGTTGCGCCGCTGATGCCATCGGCAATGGCGACGTTGTTACCCAGCACGAAGCTGTTGTCTGCGCCCAGACCAATCGTGTTGTTGTTGCCGACGCTGTACGAGTTAGCGGCGTCGATGATGCTAGGATCGCCGATCGCACCGGATGCATTGCCCCGCACGATATTGCCGGTACCGATAGAGATCGAGTCAGCGCCCGTAGCTTGGGCGCCTTCACCCATGGCGATGGCGCGTGCGCCGGTGGCTTTGGCGGCTTGGGTGGCGCTGCTGCCGATGGCGATTGAGCCGATACCCGTAGCAATAGCACCGTCGGTGGCGGGGGTGCCATTTGCATTCAAGCGGCCCGAGCCGATAGCGATGGCATAGTTGGCACCCGCTTCGGATCCGTTACCCAGAGACATGCCACTGTCTGCAACGACCTTCGTTGCCGAGGTTCCGCTGCCTGCAAAGGAGCCGATGTTGATGTTGCCGTTACCCTGAGCATAGCGGCCGGCATAGCTACCGACCGAGACGGCGTAGTTGGTCTGGCTGATGCCACCCGCTGCCATACCCAGCGAGGTATTTTCCGAGCCCGTAACATTGTAGCCGGCAAGGAAGCCGAAGTTGGAGTTGCCGCTGCCCGTAACGTTCGAGCCAGTGTTGCCGCCACCAATAGCGGTGTTCATGGCACCGGTGACATCGCGACCCGCGTTTTAGCCGATGCCAACATTGTTCTCGCCTTGGGTGTTATAGCCAGCGCCATAGCCTACGCCCGTGCTGCGTTGGCCCGAGCTATAGGCACCGGCGTTTGTGCCAACGAACGCCGAGAAGTCGCTGCCTGCTGTGGCCGACGTACCGATAGCTACCGACTGCAGACCCGATGCCTTGGCATCGTGACCCATGGCAATCGTGCCGGTATTGGTGGCCGTAGTGTTCATGCCGATGGCGATCGAGTTGTCGCCGGTCGCACCATCTGAGTTCACATTGCCCTGTGCTGTCGGCAGAGCATTGATGCTGACAAACTCGGATTTACCAGCCGAAGCGGCCAGCGCGTCTACAGCCTGATTGGTCGCAAACAGCTGGGAGCCATTCACGCCATCGGTCGAAGCTGCGTCGAGGCGTCCTGCGGCGAGGTTGGTCAGGGTGCGCTCGCTACCTGCCGAACCGATGCCGACCGAGCCTGCGGGGGCGGTACCAGCGAAGTTATAGGTGGTGCCGCCGATCGAAGCGGAAGCCGTGCCTACAGCCGCGTCGGCGGTAGAGCCTGCGCCAAGCGCGACGCTATTTGCGGTCGTGGTGTTGGCAGCATGACCGATCGCTACCGACGAACTGCCTTCGGATACGGACTCTGCACCAAGGGCGATCGTATTGTCGCCGCGTGCTTTGGCACCCGCGACAGCATTACCGCCGACGGCGATAGAGCCTACACCGGTGGCATTCGGACCGACCTGGGTCATGTTCCCGGTGGCGGCATCCAGCGTAGCTGCGCCGATGGCGACCGAGTAATCGCCACGTGCTTGTGCGCCCGTACCTACCGAGGTTGCGTAATCAACGTCGACTACATTGCCCAGCGACCCGGTGCCTGCGAGGTTACCGATGCCGACATTGCCCATACCGGTAAGGTAGCGACCCGAGTTTGCACCGACGGATACGCCGTAGTTCGAGCGCGCGTTCTGGCCTGCGTACGCGCCCATCGACGTGTTCTGGGAACCGATCGTCTGGTAGGCAGCGGCATAACCGAACGAAGAGTTCAGATCGCCGACCACGCCGGTGCCAGTGCTGTTGGAACCGAGGGCAGTGTTACGCGAGCCGACGACGTTTTGACCCGTCGAAAAACCAATAGCGGTATTGGACTCGCCGGTGGTGTTCGATCCCGCGCCAGTGCCTAGACCCGTAGAGCGGATCCCGGCTGCGCCTTGACCAGCCCCCGTGCCGACGAATGTAGAGCTATTGCCCGTCGCGGCCGAGTTATAGCCGATCGCAACCGACGATTGACCACTGGCGGTCGCGGTGTTGCCGATGGCAGTCGCGTTATTCTGGGATGCGGTCGCGCCTACGCCGATGGCGACGGTGTTACCGCCACTGGCAGTAGAGTCTGCGCCCACAGCGGTACTGGCAGATCCCGTGGCATCCGCGCTGTTACCGACTGCGGTGGTGGTGAGCTGGGTGGCAGTCGCGCCATCGCCTACAGCGACGGATCGTCCTCCAGTTGCGACGGCACCCGGCGTGACTTGCTGTGCTTGACCGGCGGTGGCAGTAGTCAGTGCGACCGTCGCAACGGCGCAGAGAAGCGCCTGCTTTTGCGAAATCTTCATAATCCACTCCAGAAACTAATGGTTTGCTGAAGCGAACAAGCGGTCGGCTAGGGATTAGTTCCGACCAAAGTCGGTAACTTGGCCATTATTTACCCTGCTTTGCATTTTTAAATATTTGTAAAATGATGAATCTATTGTTCACCAGATTTCCTATGCGCACGAATATTAATTGAGCTTAAGCATAAATAAAAACTCCCCCGCAGTTGGCTGCGAGGGAGCTTGAAGTCTTCGGTGTCTAATCTTAACCGATTTGCGGATCGAGCGAGCCCGAAGCGTAACGCTTGGCCATTTGGGCGGTGGACAGCGGCTTGATCTTGTCGGCCATGCCTTCACAGCCGAACTGCTGATAACGCTCTTGGCAGAGCTTGCGCATCGCTTCCTTGGCAGGCTTCAGATAGTAGCGCGGGTCGAACTCTGCCGGCTTCTCGGACAGCATCTTACGGATGGCACCCGTCATGGCCATGCGGTTGTCGGTGTCGATGTTCACCTTTCGCACGCCGTTCTTGATGCCGCGCAGGATCTCGTCGATCGGTACGCCCCAGGTCTGCGGCATGGCACCGCCATAGGCGTTGATGATGTCCTGCAGGTCTTGCGGCACCGACGACGAGCCGTGCATGACGAGGTGAGTGTTCGGCAGGCGGCGGTGGATCTCTTCGATCACGTTCATGGCCAGCACTTCACCGTCCGGCTGGCGGGTGAACTTATACGCGCCGTGCGAGGTGCCCATGGCGATGGCCAGAGCGTCGACCTTAGTGGCCTTCACAAAGTCGACAGCTTGGTCCGGATCGGTCAGCAGGGCCGAGTGGTCCAGCTTACCTTCAAAGCCGTGGCCGTCTTCGGCTTCGCCCATGCCGGTTTCCAGCGAGCCCAGAACGCCCAGTTCGCCTTCAACCGAAACGCCGCACGAGTGGGCCATTTCGGTGACGCGACGGGTGACGTCGACATTGTACTCGTAGGAAGCAGGGGTCTTGGCGTCTTCTTCAAGAGAGCCGTCCATCATCACCGAGGTGAAGCCATACTGGATGGCGGTGGCGCAGGTCGCCGGACCATTGCCGTGGTCCTGGTGCATACAGACCGGAATGTGAGGATACAGCTCGACCAGTGCGTCGATCAGACGGGCCAGAACCACATCGTTGGCATAGGAGCGGGCACCGCGCGAAGCCTGAATGATCACAGGCGCATTGACGGCGTCGGCGGCCTCCATGATGGCCAGGCCTTGCTCCATGTTGTTGATGTTGAAGGCGGGCAGGCCGTAGTCGTTTTCAGCGGCGTGATCGAGCAGCTGGCGCAGGGTGATGCGTGCCATCAGAGGTCTCCAGAAACGGTGTGTCTTTGAGGTCGGACTTACAGCGGGTTCGCCGTGAAGTCACGTTATACGGGTGATAAGCAAAGGGACGGACACACCGGGCATCCGTCCCCCTAACAAAATCAGGCGCGGAGCGCTTCGACGCCCGGCAGTTCCTTGCCTTCCATCCACTCGAGGAAGGCACCGCCAGCAGTCGAAACAAAGGTCATGTCGTCGACCACGCCAGCGTGGTTCAGAGCAGCGACCGTGTCACCGCCACCGGCCACAGCTGTCAGCTTGCCAGCGGTCGCCAGCGAGGCGGCTTCCTTGGCCGCAGCCACGGTCGCAGCGTCGAACGGCGGAACCTCGAACACGCCCAGCGGGCCGTTCCAGATCAGGGTCTTGGACAGACCCATAGCGCGGGTCAGGCGGGCCACGGTTTCGGGCCCTGCATCGAGGATCAGGTCGTCAGCAGCGATACGGTCCAGCGCGCGAACGCCGTGCTCGATGCCCGGCTTGACGCCCTTGGCCACCACTACATCAACCGGCAGCAGCAGCTCGCAGCCCTTCTGGCGGGCTTCTTCCATGATCTCGCGCGCGGTGTCGGCGAGGTCTTTCTCGCAGAGCGAACCGCCGACATCGACACCTTGGGCGTGCAGGAAGGTGTTGGCCATGCCGCCGCCGATGGCGAGGTAGTCCAGCTTGGCGACGAGGTTCTTCAGCAGGTCCAGCTTGGTCGAAACCTTGGCACCGCCGACGATACCGATCACCGGCTTGACCGGCGTGCCCAGAGCCTTGTCCAGAGCTTCCAGTTCGCGGCGCATGGACTCGCCAGCATAGGCCGGAAGAACGCGGGCCAGACCCTCGGTCGAAGCGTGGGCGCGGTGCGCGGCCGAGAAAGCGTCGTTGACGAAGATGTCGCCGATTTCAGCCAAAGCCTTGGCGAAGTCTGCGTCGTTCTTTTCTTCGCCCTTTTGGAAGCGAACGTTCTCCAGCAGCACCACGCCGCCAGCGTCGGTGTCGGCCAGAGCGGTCTTGGCTTCATCGCCGATGCAGTCGTCAGCGAAACGCACCGGAGCACCTAGCAGGGCTTCCAGCGGCGCGACGACCGGCTTCAGGCTCATGGACGGCACGCGCTCGCCCTTGGGGCGGTCGAAGTGGGCCAGCAGAGCCACCTTGGCACCGGCTTCACGCAGCTTGTTGATGGTTGGCAGGGCCACGCGCAGGCGGGTGTCGTCGGTGACAGCGCCGTTTTCCATCGGAACGTTGAAGTCCACGCGGACGAGGGCAGTCTTGCCGGAAAGGTCTTTAGCGTCGTCGAGAGTGCGGAAGGTCATGCTTGCTCAGAATTTTGTAGAGGCGTTTCCATGGAAAACCATGTCATGCCTGCGTTGGGGCCCGTTGGCGCGGCCACTTCTTCGATCTGCGAGAAGTAAACCTTAGCATCCGGCGCTGTTTGCTTATTTCCTTTTGCGAGAACAGGGTCAGATCGCAATAAGGCTAAGGCTTCGAGTTCAGCTTCATCGGGTGATTTGGCTTGCACATAGTGTGTAGCAAAAAAGCCAAAGAGCCCGCTTTTTCCAAGCAGGCTCCCCGGAAAATTCTCGCCCTCAATGAGACAGTAATACCATGACATTGAGGGCGATCTTTCAGTCTTAAAGGAACTTAGCCATCTGCAGGGCGGTGTCCGACATGCGGGTGGCGAAGCCCCACTCGTTGTCGTACCAGCTCAGCACGCGCACCAGGGTGCCGTCGATGACTTGGGTCTGCGGCAGGGCAGCGGTCGACGAGGCGTTGTGGTGGTTCAGGTCGATCGACACCAGCGGGTCGTTCGAGGTGAACAGAACACCCTTCATCGCGCCGTTGGCGGCGGCTTCGAGAGCTGCGTTGACTTCTTCCTTGGTGGTGGCGCGGCCGGCAACGATCTTCAGGTCAACGACCGAGACGTTCGGGGTCGGGACGCGGATCGACGAGCCGTCCAGCTTGCCCTTCAGTTCCGGCAGAACCAGGCCGACAGCCTTGGCAGCGCCGGTCGAGGTCGGGATCATCGACAGGGCAGCAGCGCGACCGCGGTACGGGTCCTTGTGCATGGTGTCCAGGGTCGGCTGGTCACCGGTATAGGCGTGGATGGTGGTCATGTAGCCACGCTCGATGCCGACCAGTTCGTTCAGAACCTTGGCAATCGGTGCCAGGCAGTTGGTGGTGCACGAAGCGTTCGACACAACGATGTCGTCGGCAGTCAGGGTTTCGTGGTTCACGCCGAAGACGATGGTCTTGTCGGCGTTGTCAGCCGGAGCCGAAACCAGAACGCGCTTGGCACCTGCGGTCAGGTGAGCCGAAGCCTTTTCCTTCGAGGTGAAGATGCCGGTGCACTCGAACGCGATGTCGACGTTCAGTTCAGCGTGCGGCAGCTTGGACGGGTCACGCTCTGCGGTGACCTTGATCTTGCCGTAGCCGACGTCGATCCAGTCTTCACCCGAGGTAATGGTGCCCGGGAAACGGCCGTGAACCGAGTCATAACGCAGCAGGTGGGCATTGGTCTCAACCGGACCGAGGTCGTTGATCGCCACGACCTCGATGTCCTTGCGGCCATGCTCGACAATCGAGCGAAGAACAAGACGGCCGATACGGCCGAAGCCGTTAATGGCGACGCGAACGGTCATGGTTGGATCTCCAAGTCAGGAACGACGAAAGTTTGGCGTCTCAATGGGACGATGAGCGCGCAAGTGCAAGCCTTGGGCGCTCACAGATGGCGAACATCAGTTACAGGAACAGTTTTTTCGTCCAAAAAACAGCAGCCCCGACCCGGCTGGGCCGGATCGGGGCACGTGGCTGTTCGAGAATCAGCAGCATTTGAAACCGCCGCCTGCCCCAAAGCGTCGCGCTTCATGCAGGCGGAAGAAGGCGGTTCGATCCATAGGCGGATCCTCCGGATGATTAGCTCGGGCATGGGCCACATAGGCCTCATAGTCCGGTTGTCCGATCATCAGGCTGGCCGTGCGACGCGCGTCCTTGCCCCAACGGAGCAGGGTGTCGCGACAATCGCACAGCGTCTGGGTCAGAGCCTGATCAGGCACGGACCGAGCCTTCCAACTGCAGTTCGGCTTCCGACGGGATTTCCACCGCCGTCGGGTTAGGGTTGGCCAGAGCCTTACGGCAGGCCAGCACCGAATAGATCAGGATTACCACCACAACGAACAGGAAGCCGGCCGTCAGTGCCGAGTTCACATAGTCATTGAAGATGATGTGCTGCATGTCGGCGGCAGACTTGGCAGGGGCCAGAAGCTCGCCCGAGGCTGCGGCATCCTGATACTTGCGGGCGTGCGACAGGAAGCCGACGCGCACATCCGGATGGAACAGCTTCTGGAAGCCTGCCGTAAGGGTGCACACCAGCAGCCACGCCGCCGGGACTGCAGCCACCCACGCGAACCGCTGACGCTTCATCTTGAACAGGACGACGACACCCAACATCAGTGCGATCGCTGCCAGCATCTGGTTGGCAATGCCGAACAGGGGCCACAGGCTGTTGATGCCGCCCAGCGGATCGACCACGCCCGCATAGAGGAAGTAGCCCCACAGGCCGACCGTCAACGCAGTCGCGATGACATTTCCGGTCCAGCTTTGCGTGTTGCGCATCTTGGGCACGGCCACGCCCAGCAAGTCCTGAATCATGAAACGGCAAACACGGGTGCCCGCATCCACAGTCGTCAGGATGAACAGTGCCTCGAACAGAATGGCGAAGTGATACCAGAAGCTCATCATCGCCTTGCCGCCGATGACGCTGGACAGGATATGCGCCATGCCGACGGCGAGGGTGGGGGCACCACCCGCACGCGACAGGATAGAATGTTCGCCGACATCCTTGGCCAGTTGGTCCAGCGCTTCAGGCGTAATGTGGAAGCCCCACTGGGCCACAGCCGCAGCCGCGGAGTTCACATCGGTGCCGATGACCGCCGCCGGACTGTTCATCACGAAATAGACCGCCGGATCGAGCACGCACGCCGCGATCAGCGCCATGGCAGCCACAAAGCTTTCACATAGCATGGCTCCATAGCCGATGAGCGGGATTTGGCTCTCGTTCTCCAGCAGCTTGGGCGTAGTGCCCGACGAAATCAGGGCGTGGAAGCCGGAGACCGCGCCACAGGCAATGGTGATGAAGAGGAACGGGAAGAGTGCGCCCGAGAAGACCGGACCCGAGCCGTCAATAAACTGGGTGATGGCGGGCATCTGCATGTGCGGGCGGACGATCAGGATGCCGATGGCCAGAGCTGCAATCGCGCCGATCTTGAGGAAGGTCGACAGATAGTCACGCGGGGCCAGCAGCAGCCAAACCGGCATTACCGATGCGAAGAAGCCATAGGCCATCATCGCAATCGCCAGCGTCGTTCCCGACAGGGTGAAGGCCGGACCCCAAACAGGGTGATAGGCCACCTGACCGCCCAGAATGATCGATCCGATCAGAAGCACCACGCCGATGAGCGACACCTCGCCCACACGACCGGGGCGCAGGTAACGGGTGTAGAGGCCCATGAAGATCGCGATGGGAATGGTCGCGGCGACGGTGAACGTGCCCCACGGGCTCTCGGCCAATGCCTTGACCACGACCAGTGCCAGCACCGCCAGAATGATGACCATGATCATCAACACGCCGACTTGCGCGATGACACCGGGGATGGGACCCATTTCGGTGCGGACCATGTCGCCCAGTGACTTGCCGTCGCGGCGCGTGGACATGAACAGCACCAGCATGTCCTGAACGGCACCGGCGACAACCACACCGACCAAAATCCACAACATGCCGGGCAGATAACCCATTTGCGCGGCCAGCACCGGCCCGACCAGAGGACCAGCCCCTGCAATAGCTGCGAAGTGGTGGCCGAACAGAACATTGCGCGGGGTAGGGACGTAATCCAGCCCGTCATTGTGACGGACCGCGGGCGTCGGGCGGTTCGGATTGAGCTTCAGAACCTTACCGGCCAGATATCGCGCATAATAGCGATAGGCGATGGCGTAGATACAAAGGGCGGCTGTTACCAGCCAGACGGCGCTGATGCTCTCGCCCTTGTGCAGTGCCAATACCCCGACCGAAATCGCGCCGAGTATGGCAATGGCCCCGAATATGAGGCCGCTCTTTAGCTTACCCAAAATAGTATCCTCCCGCGCCGCCTGAAAAGCGGTCTTGCGGGAGGATACTGTTACCCAAATACGCGGATGCGCAACCGCCGGTACGGGAATGGGCGACTAAGGTCGTAAGCGTTCTAGCTTAAGCTTTGACAGGCTTGACCTTTTGGGCGGCCTCGGTGGCACGCGCGCGGGCGAGTTCGGTGGTTTCACCGCGAGCGACAGCCACACCCATGCGACGGCGCTCGAAGCTCTCCGGCTTGCCGAACAGACGCAGTTCGGAGGTCGGCACGGCCAGAGCCTCGGCCACGCCATCATAGGCAATGCCCGCCGCTTCCATCCCGCCATAGATGACGGCGCTGGCGGCCGGCTCGCGCAAGGTCACATCGACGGGAAGGCCGAGGATTGCACGGGCGTGCAGGGCGAACTCGCTCTGCTGTTGGCTGCCGAGGGTCACAAGGCCGGTATCGTGTGGACGCGGGCTGACTTCCGAGAACCAGACCTGATCGCCCTTCACGAACAGTTCGACGCCGAACACGCCCCAGCCGCCCAGAGCGTCCGTGACCTTGGCAGCGATGTCCTGTGCGGACTTCAGCGCGGCCTCGGTCATGGCTTGCGGCTGCCAGCTTTCGACGTAGTCGCCCTTGACCTGACGGTGGCCGATCGGGGCGCAGAAGTCCGTGCGGGTGATGCCGTCGACATCGCGCGAACGCACGGTCAGCAGGGTGATCTCGAAGTCGAAATCAATGCGGCCCTCGACGATGACCTTGCCACCCGCCACACGCCCCGACTGCTCGGCATAGTCCCATGCGGCCGCGATCTGGTCGGCGCTCTCGACATAGGACTGGCCCTTGCCCGAGGACGACATGACCGGCTTCACAAAGCAGGGGAAGCCAACCTTCTCAGCTCCCGCAGCCAGTTCCTCGGCGCTCGACGCAAAGGCATAGGCACTGGTCGGCACACCCAACTCCTCGGCGGCCAGACGGCGGATGCCCTCGCGGTTCATCGTCAGCTGTGTCGCGCGCGCGGTCGGCACCACCTTGGCCAGATCGGCATCCTCGATGAAAGCCAGCGCGTCGGTAGCGATGGCCTCAATCTCCGGCACGATGATGTGCGGGGCTTCGGCCATAATCAGGCCGTTCAGCACCTGCGGGTCTGTCATCGGGATGACGTGGCTGCGGTGCGCCACCTGCATGGCGGGCGCATTGGCATAGCGGTCCACCGCGATCACCTCCGCCCCGAGGCGCTGAAGCTCAATCGCCACCTCCTTGCCGAGTTCACCCGAGCCCAACAGCATGACGCGTACGGCGGAATCAGAAAGCGGGGTGCCGAGACGGAAAGGTTGGTTCACGGATTTACGGGCTCCTGCACAGGATAGGCACGGCTGAGGAAATCGATAGCCGAGGCCGAAAAGACGGTAGAATGGGTCTCCGAATGGCGTGGTTCGTACGCCCAGACCAGCCCCTTTGGCGGGTTATTTCGCAGTGCCGCGACCAAACGATCCATGCCCGCCTGCATTTGACCGCCTTCGTCGCCGATGGTCAGCAAGAGTTGCCGCTCGCCCTCGGGATGCGCGGCCAATAGGGCCGCAGCATGTTTGGACAGTGCCTCGCGGTCCCACCACAGGCTCGGACTAACTGCCAAGTACCGGTCGAACAGCGTGGGCTGTCGCAGATAAGTCTCGACGATGAACAGGGCTGCGGCGGACTCCCCCAGCACAGCATCATCGCCATTCGTGCGATAGCGGCCCTCGATCTGAGGTTTGACCTCTGTTTCGATATAGCGGCGGAAACGATCTGACTGTCCGTGGTTGGGCCATTGGCGCGCGAGGCGACGGTCGGTCGAGCGCTGGGTCAACTCGTTTTGGCGATCTTCGGTGGCGATGCCGACGAGAATGGCAGGCCGCACGCGGCCGTCTGCCATAGCCGCGCGAATTCGGGCGCTATAGCTAGGCCAGTCCTGCGCCATACCTCCGTCCAGAAGATAGATGACCGGATATCGCTCCTGCGAGGTTTCGTATCCGAGCGGCAAAAGCACATTAACCTCGCGCACCTTGCCCATCACATCCGACAGGATCGTGAGCGGAATACTGCTCGCAGCTGTCGGGGCAGGTGAGGGCTCGGCCCGACCCGTGCTCGCTATGGCGCTCTCACCGCCAAAAACGAGACAGGCAGCAAACATCAACGTGCGTAACATTGCGATCTCCGTATGTGCGCGCTGGCCATATCACCGCGTGAGGGCGAGCACGTCACCCCCTGATGGAATAACAAAAGGGCCGGTCAGTTTCCCGACCGGCCCTGCAATGCTGATTAAGCAGCCTGATTTTTAAAGGCGCTGCTTGGCCTGTTCGACCACAGCCTCGGCGGTGATGCCGAACTCTTTGTAGAGCACTTCGGCCGGAGCCGAGGCACCAAAGCCGGTCATGCCGACAAAGCCGCCGTCTTCGCCGATGAATTTGGCCCAGCCTTGTTCCAGACCGGCTTCGACCGCGATGCGGACCGTACCGCGAGCGATGACAGAGTCTTGGTAGGCCTTCGGCTGTTGGGCGAACAGCTCGAACGACGGGACCGAAACCACGCGGGTGGCGATGCCTTCGGCTTCCAGCTTTTCGGCGGCCTTCAGCGCGATGGCGACCTCGGTGCCGGTCGCGAACAGGCTGACCTTGGCTGCGCCATCGGCGGCCTTCAGCTCATAGGCACCCTTGCGCGACAGGTTCTCGCCAGCGTCAGTGGTGCGGACAGCCGGGGTCTTTTGACGCGACAGGCAAAGGGCCGATGGCATGGTCTTGTTCTGCAGGGCGACCTGCCAGCATTCCAGAGCCTCGACCGTGTCCGCCGGACGGAAGACCAGCAGGTTCGGAATGGCACGTAGAGCAGCCAGATGCTCGACCGGCTGGTGGGTCGGGCCGTCTTCGCCCAGACCGATAGAGTCGTGGGTCAGGACGTGCATCACGCGAATACCCATCAGCGCGGCCAGACGGATCGCCGGACGGCTGTAGTCCGAGAACACCATGAAGGTGCCGCCGTAAGGAATGACGCCGCCGTGCAGGGCCATACCGTTCATGGCGGCGGCCATGCCGAACTCGCGGATGCCGTAGTTCACATAGCGGCCCTGATAGCTCGGGGCGTCAAAGATCTGGGTATTGGCGACGAAGGTGTTGTTAGAGCCGGTCAGGTCAGCCGAGCCGCCCACCAGTTCCGGAATCGCGTCGAAGACGGTGGCCAGAGCCTCGCCCGACGACTGGCGGGTCGCCATGGCAGGCTTGTCGGCGACCAGTGCTTTCAGCTTGGCTTCCAAAGCGGCGAACGCATTGTTGGGCAGATCGCCAGCCATGGCGCGGGTGAAGTCGTCACGCTGCGGATGGTTCAGCAGGCGGGCTTCCCAAGCCTTGCGGTGCTTGGCACCGGCCTTGCCGATCTTCTTCCATTCCTTGTCCAGATCAGCCGGAATCTCGAACGGAGCCGAGGTCCAGCCCATGGCCTGACGGGTGGCGGCGATTTCGACATCGCCCAGAGCCGCGCCGTGGGTCTTGTGGCTGCCTTCCATGGTGGCAGCGCCCTTGCCGATCTTGGTCTTGCAGGCGATCAGGGTCGGGACCGATTGCTTGGTCGCCCAAGCCAGGGCCTTCTTGATCTGGCCGTGGTCGTGGCCGTCAATGGCCTTGACCGCCCAGCCCGAAGCTTTGAAGCGGGCCAGTTGGTCGGTCGAGTCCGACAGGGCGACCGAGCCGTCGATGGTGATGGCGTTGTCGTCCCACAGCACAGTCAGCTTGTTCAGTTTCAGACGGCCGGCCATTGCGATGGCTTCTTGCGAGATGCCTTCCATCAGGCAGCCGTCACCGGCGATTACCCAGGTACGGTGGTCCACGAGGTCTTCGCCGAAGCGAGCGGCCAGATGGCGCTCTGCCATGGCGAAACCGACCGAGTGGGCAATGCCCTGACCCAGAGGGCCGGTGGTGACTTCAACGCCTTCGAGGTGGCCGTATTCCGGGTGGCCTGCGGTCTTTGAGCCCCACTGGCGGAAGTTTTCCAGCTGTTCGCGGGTGGCCTGCTTGTAACCGGTCAGGTGCAGCAGCGAATAAATCAGCATCGAGCCGTGACCGGCCGACAGAATGAAGCGGTCGCGGTCAGCCCAGTTCGGGGCCGAAGCATCAAACTTCAGGAATTTCGAAAACAGGACTGTCGCTACGTCCGCCATGCCCATTGGCATGCCCGGGTGGCCGCTCTTTGCCTTTTCTACGCCATCCATGGCCAGCACTCGGATGGCGTTTGCCATCATCTGCGGGGAGGGTTTCGAGAACATCGAAAGAGCGTCTGTCACGGCAAAGCCTTTTTCAGAACAGAGAAATGGGGACGGCGCCGCTTTACCCCGCCGCGCCTACGGGTTCTATAGCGAATCTGAAGAAAGGACGCATATGGACGCCTTGACTGCTGCCAAGGCCCGCATCGAACGGGCAATGAATGAGCTGGAGCGAAAGCTTCAGGAACTGCAAGACAAGTCCAAGACGGCAACTTTGCCGGATGATGACCTGTTCGCGCCGGATCCGTCTCAGGCTGGCAGTGCCGCTCGTGTGGCCGAATTGGAAGCTGCCGGACAGGAAGCCGCCTCCGCGCTGGCGGCTGCCGCCTCGGCGGTGCGCGAGATTCTGGAACAGCCAGCCGGCGAATCCATTACAGACCCTAGTGATGTATCCGAAGTGGAGTCGCGTTGATGGCGACAGTAACTGTTGAAGTGAATGGCCGCTCCTATCCCGTTGGCTGTGCCGACGGTCAGGAAGCGCGCGTCACCCAACTGGCGCAAGAGTTCAACAGCCGCGTCTCCCAGGTCGCCGATCAGGTCGGTCAGGTCGGTGACCTGAAGCTGTTCCTGATGGGCGCTTTGATGCTGGCCGACGAATTGTCAGAGGCCCGTCGGGGCCGTGTGGCACCGGCAGCGCCTGTGGCCGAGCCGGCTAACAATGACGGCGTGGCCGAGGCCCTGAACGCTGTCGCTTCCCGTCTCGAGAAACTGGCGCAAAGCTTTTAGCTGATACGCCCCCACTCCGCATCGCTGTCGCCCAAACGACGTCGCAGTGCGGCGCGGGGCAGTGCGCGTGCGCGCAAACGCGACGAACGCCAGTTGGACCTTCTGGACTGGCTGGATTCCCAGCCCAGCTATGATCCACGCACGACGACGCCGAAGGTTAGGCACAAGCCCAAGCTGGTAGCGGGGCTGGATGTGGACGAGGATCAACTGGATTTGGTCGAGCTGATTGCGAAAACTGTTCGGGCGGCCTGATCTTTGCCCCTTGAGCCGCAAGCCCGCTGGCCCTATCTAAGCCATTGGCGGGTCGGCTGCGGCCCTCGTCGGGGACTACATTCCTCCCGGCCTTAATCATCTCGAAGGGAGCTGTCCCTGCATGGGCCCGAGGGCCTGAGTATATGGCGCCCACCTGTCTTTCAGGTTCGAGAGGATTCATCGCCCCACGGTTCTTGTGGCGCCGCCAACCCCAAACCCCGTCCTGTTCCGCAGGGCGGGGTTTTGTGTTTCATAGCGCCATGGACAAAGCCGACATCCGCACCCGTATGCGCGCCGAACGCAAGCTGCTGAACCAGCCTGAGCGCGTCGCGGAGATCGTCGCACGGGCTTTGAGCCTGCCAGCGGGCGAAGTTGTCGCCCTCTATTCCGCCATCGGGGCCGAGGTTCCGACCGATGACTTGGCCACTGCACTGTTGGCCCAAGGCCGCACGCTTTCCCTTCCGGTCGTGACCTCGCGGGACCAGCCGATGGAGTTCCGCCTGTGGTCGCCGGGAGATCCTTTGGAAGATGACGAGGCCGGATGCCCTGCACCGCTGGACCTTGCCAGCACCATCGTCCCTGATCTGGTGATCACGCCGCTCGTGGCTTTCGACGCGCGCGGCTACCGGTTGGGGCAGGGGGGCGGCTATTATGACCGCACGTTTGAAGTCCTGACGGAGGCCGTCCGCGTAGGTCTCGCTTTCGCAGGGCAGGAGGTGGATGCCCTGCCTGTCGAGGCGCATGACATACGTCTGCATGGTGTTCTCACCGAGAACGGGTATAGAGCCTTCCTATGAGACTGGCTTTCTTCGGTGACGTAATCGGCAAGAGCGGACGCGATGGTCTAACAGACCACCTTCCGGGACTTCGCCGCGACCTTAAACTCGACTTCGTGGTCGTGAACGGCGAGAACGCCGCAGGCGGTTTCGGTATCACCGAACACACCGCCAACGAAATCTATGCGGCGGGCGCAGACGTCATCACGCTGGGCAACCACTCTTGGGACCAGCGCGAAGCCCTGACCTATATCGTGCGCGAGCCGCGCCTGATCCGTCCGGCCAACTATCCCAAGCTGATGGACGCACCGGGTCGTGGTGCCGACGTCTTCGTCACGCCTGACGGTATGCGCGTACTGGTCATCAATGTTCTGGGCCGTGTCCACATGGACCCGATGGACGACCCGTTCAGCGCGGTTGAGCGCGAACTGGAAGCCGCTCCGCTGGGCGTCGTGGCTGATGCCGTCATCGTCGACATTCATGCCGAAGTGACCGCCGAGAAGATGGGCATGGGCCATTTCTGCGATGGCCGCGCCTCGCTGGTTGTTGGCACCCACACTCACGTCCCGACCGCCGACGCGCAAATCCTTCCGGGCGGCACCGCCTTCCAGACGGACGCTGGCGGTTGCTGTGACTATGACTCGGTCATCGGCAACGACAAGGAAGAGCCGCTGCGCCGTTTCACCACCCGCCTGTCGGGTGGCCGTTACGCTCCGGCCCACGGTCCGGCCACGGTCTGTGGCGTTTTCGTCGAAACCGACGATCGCACCGGCCTTGCCAAACGCATCGAGCCTATCCGTGTCGGTGGCCGTCTGAAACAGGCCGTCCCCACGCTTTAAGTCTCTAAATCTGTAGAAGATTTAATGAGGGCGGCTGCATCTGTGGCCGCCCTTTTTTGCATCTTACCCTTAGTTCCAACAGGGTAAGCCTATGCATAAACTCACTGCTGCCGCCTTTGTCGCCGTCTCGCTCTTCATGGCGGGCCAACCCGCCAGTGCTCAATCGCCCGAGCCGGTGAAGGTCATGATTATCGGCGCATATCATTTTGGCAATCCGGGCATGGACCTGAACAACGCCCGCATTGCGCCGGTGACCACACCGGACAAGCAGGCCGAACTGGAAGCCCTGTCCAATCGCCTCATGGCCTTTGCACCGACGGCGGTCGCGGTCGAACGCGTGCCCCAGAATACGCAAACCCTGCTGGATCACGTCTATCCGACCTTCACCACCGAAGTGCTGACCACCCAGCCCGACGAGCGGTACCAGATCGGCTATCGACTGGCCGCCAAGATCGGAAACGGCCGCGTCTATGCCATCGATGAACAGTCGAACGAGCGCGACTACTTCCCCTTCGAGCCTGTGATGGCTTGGTGGAATGCAAACGGCCACACCGAAGCCTTTGCCAAGGTGAACGCCCCGATCGCGGCTTCTATGGCTGAACTGGAGCGTCGCCAATCCGTCGACAGCATCGGCGACATTCTGGCCGATATGAACCGGCCCCAAAGCATCCGGAATGATGCCGGCTTCTATTTCTCGGTCTTGACGGCAGGCGATGGGCAGTCACAACCGGGCGCAGCCCTCAACGCCGGCTGGTTCGAGCGTAATGCGCGCATCGTCAGCAAGCTCATGAGCGTCGCTCAGCCGGGGGATCGCATCGTCGTCGTCTATGGTGCCGGCCACGGCTATTGGCTGCGCCAGTTGATCGGCAACACCCCCGGCTTCGAGATCGAGGACGCGGTCCCGTATCTGGCCGAACCTGCCCGCTAAATATCGCGCCTTGCCCGCAAGCGCAGTCGCAGGGTCTCGCGACTGCGCAGGGTGATCTGGTGCACAGGTCTAGGATCGATAGGCGTGATGGCCTCAACATCCGCCGCCTTCATGATCTCGGCCAGTGCCACTACAGCTTCCTGCATCGCGAACGCCGCACCGATGCAGATGCGCGGGCCGCCACTGAATGGCAACCAGGCATAGCGGTCGATGCTCTTGCGGTTCTCGGGCAGGAAGCGTTCCGGTTTGAACACATCCGGCTCGTCCCACAGCTTCTCGTGACGCTGGATCAGCCAAGGGGCGATGACGATGCTGTCGCCCGCCTTGACCTCATGACCCTCGATGACATCGTCGGCGACGGCCTGACGGATCATGGCGGGGGCAGGGGGGAACAGGCGCATCGCCTCCTCGATCACCGCCTTGTGCCAGACCAGCGACTTGATCGCGGAGGGCGAGCGGTCCCAGTCGTCGGCCTCTTCCTTCAGCTTGCCGGCCACCGCCTTGTCTCGGGTGATTAGATGCAGGGTCCAGCCCAGTGTCCGCGCCGTCGTCTCGTGACCGGCAAGGATGAAGGTCAGGATGTTGGACATGACCTCGTGGTCGGACAGGCCCGAGCCGTCACCTTCTTCGTCCCGTGCTGACAGCAGGGCCGTAAGCAGGTCATCGGGCGCGTCGCCGTCTTGCTCGATGCGCTTCCTGCGACGCGCCACCAGAGCCGCCACGCGCTCCTGAAAGAAGCGGGCATCGCCACGCGTGACGATTTTGCCAAGACGAGGGATCCAGTCGGGGGCTTTAAGCGCATCGAGCGGGCTGATCCGCGCCCCGACATTGAGGAAGTTGTTCAGCGCCTTCTCGAAGCCCGCGGCATCGCCGTCCAGATCGTCCGAGAACATGGTGGCCGACAGGATGTCGAACGTCAGGCCGCTCATCTCGCTGTCGATGTTCAGAACCTTGGCACCGTCCTCCAGATGCCAGCTTTCTACACGGCGGCGACAAACGGCGTCCATGATCTCGGCGGTCTTGGCGGTATAGGCGGGGGTGAACAGCGGGGCCATGATCCGGCGCGCACGACGCCACTGGTCGCCCTCGGTCAGCAACAGACCATCGGCCAGCATTGGCCCCAGTACCCGCCGTTGCAGATCGCCCTTTTCATAGTTGAAGGCGTTGTCAGTCAGCACGTGACGGACACCAACAGGATCACTAACTACCAAGGTCCGTCCCAATGGCGAGGCACCGGCGACATACAGTTCCTTGAAGTGCAAACGGCCCCACAGCTTGAGCGGGTCACGCCAGCTTTGCAGCAGGAACGGCACCAGAGCCATGGGCTCGGTGCGTTGCTCCGGCACCCACGGGCGAAAACCCTGTGAAACCGATGCAGTCGAGGCGGCGGCGTCAGTCATGAAGCACTCCTTCTCATTACCGGGAGAGCATACTGACGATGTTGTCAAAAAGAAGGGATCAGTGTGACGGCCAGTCTGCGGGCAGTGTCACAGGATAACGTCCGTCAGCGGCGTGCGTTCAACTCGGCGAGTTCCGCAGTGCGGGTTGTGATGGTCCGGCGAGCCAGCGCCTTCAGTTGCGCATCATCGCTGGTGGCGATGACCTCGCGCGCCTTGGCGATGGCGGCTTCGTGGTCGGCAATCATCTGCTCGACCAGCGCCTTGTCGGCCTCGGCAGTTTTCACAGGCTCGGGCGAGGAAATCGTCCCGTCCTTCACGGCCTGAGCGTGATAGTTGGCCGAAATCTCCCGTACCGCCTGATCAACAGGGTCGCCGCCGCCTTCGCAGGCAGCGACACCGAGAACAGCCAGGCACAGGAGATATCGACGCATCATAAAGTCCGTTCTTTGGTCAAAGGCCGATCTTGCGATCAGCCCTCGATCCAGTTCGGCATCCAGCTTTCGTGCATTTCGCGCAGGTGAGCGACCGGAATACGGAACAGCTCGCCAGCTGCCGAAGCACCGGCAAAGTCCTTACCGCCGACCTTGCCGACAACCGAAGCGACCAGACCGGCAGCCTTGGCCTTGGCCACGATCTCGTCGGCGTTGGTGACAGCCACCAGATAGCGGGCCTGATCTTCACCGAAGTAGAAGCCGTGGGCCGCAGCCTCGCCAGCGTTCAGTTCGACGCCAACGTCCGATGCCAGAGCGATATCGCCCGCAGCACCAACCAGACCGCCGTCCGACAGGTCGTGGACAACCGTCAGTTCGCCAGCTTCGATCAGCGAACGCACGAAGTCGCCGGTCTTGCGCTCCAGCTTCAGGTCCACCGGCGGCGGTGCACCGTCTTCACGGTTCAGCACTTCGCGCAGATAGATGGATGCGCCCAGCGAACCCTTGGTTTCGCCGATCAGCACAAGGGCATCGCCCTCGGCTGCGCCACCAAAGCCGGTGACAACGTCATAGTTCGGCAGCAGGCCGACAGCGCCGACGGTCGGCGTCGGCGGAATGGCGACGCCGTTGGTCTCGTTGTAGAGCGAGACGTTGCCCGAAACGACGGGGAAGTCCAGCTCGCGGCAAGCCTCGGCCATGCCGTCGGTGGCACGCACGATCTGGCCCATGATCTCAGGGCGCTGCGGGTTGCCGAAGTTCAGGTTGTCGGTGATGGCGATCGGGCGCGAACCCACCGCAGTCAGGTTACGCCAAGCCTCGGCCACAGCCTGCTTGCCGCCTTCATACGGATCGTTCTGGACGTAACGCGGGGTGCAGTCCGAAGTGACGGCCAGACCCTTTTCCGTGCCGTGAACACGAACCACGCCAGCATCAGCGCCGGTGGCCGAATCTTGCAGGGTGTCGGCCATCACGTGACGGTCGTACTGTTCCCAGATCCAGCGCTTGGACGCCATGTCCGGGCAGGTCAGGACCGACAACACTGCGTCGTTCCAGCTTTCCGGTGCCGGAACGTCGGCAGGCGTCAGGGCGGGATGCAGTTCCGGCTGAACCCATGGGCGGTCATACAGCGGCGCATCATCGAACAGCGGAGCCAGCGGCACGTCGCAGACGGTTTCGCCCTTGTGCTTCAGCACGAGGTGTCCGGTGTCGGTGGTCTTGCCGATGATGGCGAAGTCCAGACCCCACTTCTTGAAGATGCGGTAGCCGGTTTCTTCATAGCCCGGCTTCAGAACCGCGAGCATACGCTCCTGCGATTCCGACAGCATCATCTCATAGGCGGTCATTTCGGTTTCGCGCTGCGGAACCTTGTCGAGGTCCAGCTCGACGCCCACGCCGCCCTTACCGGCCATTTCGACCGACGAGGAGGTGAGGCCAGCGGCACCCATGTCCTGAATGGCGGCGACCGCGCCCGATTGCATCAGTTCAAGCGTGGCTTCGATCAGCAGCTTTTCTGCGAACGGGTCACCAACCTGAACGGTCGGGCGTTTGGCGTCCGACTCATCGTCGAACTCTGCCGACGACATGGTCGCGCCGTGGATGCCATCGCGGCCGGTCTTGGAGCCGAAGTAAACCACGTCGTGGCCCGCTTCCGGTGCGGCCGAATAATAGATCTCGTCGGCACGGGCCAAGCCTACGCACATGGCGTTGACGAGGATGTTGCCGTTGTAGCCCTTGTGGAAGTTGGTCTCGCCCGCAACAGTCGGAACGCCGACGCAGTTGCCGTAACCGGCGATACCGGCCACCACGCCCGATACCAGACGCTTGGACTTCTCGTGACCCGGCTCACCGAAACGCAGGGCGTTCAGCAGGGCCACAGGGCGTGCGCCCATGGTGAAGACGTCACGCATAATGCCGCCAACGCCCGTCGCCGCGCCTTGGAAAGGCTCGATGTAGGACGGGTGGTTGTGGCTCTCCATCTTGAAGATGCAGGCATCGCCGTCATCGATGTCGATGACGCCGGCGTTTTCACCCGGACCGCAGATCACGCGCTCGCCCGTAACGGGGAACTTCATCAGCTGCTTCTTCGATGATTTGTACGAGCAGTGCTCGGACCACATCACCGAGAAGACGCCCAGCTCGACCTGATTGGGCTCACGGCCCAACCGGTCCAGCAGGACCTGATATTCGTTAGGGGCGAGGCCGTACTCTTCGGCCAGTTGGGCGATGGTCTTTTGGGGCGCGCTCATGGCGCGCGTATTAGCCTTGTACGGAGCATCTGTCAGCCACCGTTTGGCGACTGTTTTGTGTCAACCCACGCGCATTGCGCCACGACGCAGGCCAAAGGCAAAAATCACGCCGCCCACGACCAGCAGAAGCGCGGCACCCAAAGCCGTAAAGGCGAGCGCGGGCTGGGTTTCCTGTTCGGCGACAAAGGCACCGATCAGGCCCCATGCAATGGGCAGGGGATAGGCCAGCGTCCGCAGGGCCCAACTGACGCCCAAGCCGACGATTGTCACGACCACAACTGCTAGAATCGCCCAGCCTAGCGGAGAGAGGGCCGCCGGAAGGGCCTCCAGCGCTGTGGCCGTCGTAATCAGGTTGAGGGGCGATGCCACCGTCAGCCAACCCGCCAGGGCAGCCAGCGGCCAAATCAGCAGCATCCGGTCACGGTGCATCAATGGCGTAGAACGGATCACACCCGCCAGCGCCAACAGCGGCAACAGCACGGCCAGAAGGCTGGCGAAGATAACGATCACGCTGGCAGCCTTGAGGTTCAGCGCCGCCATGATGATCCATAGACCGATACCGAAGAACGCTACGGCTGAGGGCCAGCCCATCCGGTTGATCAGGGTGCTCTCACCCGTGTTGGGCAGTACCTGCCGGATCGCATAGGCCAAAATTCCTGCGTAGATCAGGCCCCAGATCGAGAAAGCATAGCCGGCGACCCGCAACGTCGAGTTGCCATCGGCGGCGAACTCGGCCTGCGTCAGTCCCCAGTTCAGCAGATTTTGCAGCAAGGGCACCACAACCGCGAACACGGCGGCGGCCAGTACCACCACACGGCGGGTTTTCTGTGCGGGGGACGGACGGACGATCGACATGGCAGCTCCCAACCATGACCTGCGGAGTTACAGGCAACGGCATAACTACGTTTGGCGGGCGCGAAGGTTCACGGAACCGGCCTGGCTGTTGGTGGATTGGAACAGGGTAACCCTCAAAGGAGGCCAAGATGGCTGATCGCCCACAGGACGATTTCGATAACGAACCCGAAGAAGTCGATACCAACCGCGCCGTGCGTCAAGGGCTCGGAGTCGGCGCTCGCGAACTGGCCGCAATCGGCGAGAGCGGCGAGAAGGGGACGTTGGAAACATCCCACCCCGGCAAGAAGAAAGACGACACCATCGAATCGGACAGTGGCCGCGCGGCCAGTGTGCTGGATCGCAAATAGTCACAAGCCCCGCCTGATGGATCAGGCGGGGCTCGTTTTTGACCGGACATTACGTCGGATCAGTTCTCTTCCTTGGTATCGGCGTCGTTGACCAAAACCTTGACCGTGCCGTTGTAGGCAAAGGTTCGGGATGTGGCCGCCTCGGTACCCGAGTTGAACGTCGCGCCGCCATACGGTGTGTAAACCGCGGTGGTGCTGATACCGATCTGGATCGCGTCATAGGCCTTGCCCACCATGTCGGGCGCTGCGGCCACCAGCACATATCGCTCGTCCTGACGCGGACGGAACTGCACCGAATAGATGCTGCCGCGATAGAAATACTCGTCACGATTGAAGGTGCGGGTCTGGTTACCCTGCGCATCCAACACCACAACCTCGGGCGCGAAGATGCGGTTCTGGTCCAGTTGTGAGCCGACGATGAGGGTCTTGTCCTCATAGTCTTGTGGCAGCGCGAGAAGGACGTAGGGCACCGCAGCCCCGTTTCGCATGATGCAGGCCGCTGTCTCGTCCACTTCGGCGACCACCAGATGGACCGCGCGTTCCTTGTCGGGCGTCATCGACAAGGGCGCGCTCAGGTCGGGCGTCGTCGAGCAACCCGCATTGGCATAGCTCAGCACCGGTGCCGGAATGGGCGGAGCCGAGGCGCAGGCCGCAACCCCCGCCATCAGACCCGAGAGAATGCCCACACGCGCAAACATCGGCCCGTCCATTATTGGAGCAGTCGCACAGTGGTCGCGACGACCTGATTCAGCGCATCCGAGATGCCATCCGCTAGACGCTGCGGATCTTCCAACAGAGCGTCACGGTTCTGAAATTCGTATTCCGGATTGGGCGGCAGGGTGATGGTGCCGTCGGGTGCATGCAAAACATTGTAGTAGATGATGTTTTCCATGATGGTGGACTTGTCCGACGCCTTCACCAGACGGACTTTGGCCGCAACCGACGGGCGGAACGGCTGACCCGCACCCGAAGACAGATAGCCATAGTGCTGAACCGCGACATCCAGCAGGGCATCGGCGGTGGCGCTATCGGGATACTCTTTCAGGAAATCGTATTTGGTGCGGGTGTTCTCGGTCAGCGGCGCAACGCTATAGCCGAGGTTGGCAAGGCTGCTGGACAGACGTTGCTCCAGCATGGTCTCGGCGTCGAAGCTGACGCTATCGAGAGCCTCGTTCACCGCATTGCGGCGGCTGGCCTGGATACCGGCATCTACCAGAGCGCCGATCAGGCCGAAGTTGGAACCGACCGAGGCGATCTCGAAGGCGATCGCATCTTCGGGCAATGAATCGTCGATCAGCGAGACCTGACGGATGTTGTGCTGTGTGCGTTCATACGGCGTGGCGACATAAGGTGTGGCGCACGCGCTCAGCGTGATCAGAGCCGCGATGGCGGCGAGTTGGCGTAACATGAATATTCCCCCTGTAACCGCTAGTTGAGCGGGCAGAATATTTCTGTCAAAGCGAAAATAACGTCGTTCGGATTATTCCCGTTCAGTGATGGGGAAAAACGAAAACACCTCCGATCCCTGCGGAGCGGAGGTGTCTGAAATCGTTATATAAATCGCCTTAGAGCGTTTCGTAGATGCTCTGGAACAGGGTGGCACCATCGGCGCTGCCCAGCTCGGCTTCGAAAGCGCGGTCCGGGTGGGGCATCATGCCAAGCACATTGCCGGCTTCATTGGTGATGCCCGCGATGTCGTTCACCGAACCGTTCGGGTTGTCGACATAGCGGAAGACCACCTGGCCGTTGTCTTCGATACGCTTCAGAGTCTCGGCATCGGCGAAGTAGTTACCGTCGCCATTGCCCTGGGTCATGATGACTTCGGACTGTTCGCCATACAGCTTGGTGAAGCGGGTGTTGGGGTTGGCGACCTGCAGGCTGATCGGCTTGCAGATGTATTTAAGCCCCTTGTTACGCAGCAGCGCACCCGGCAGCAGGCCCGTTTCGCACAGGATCTGGAAGCCGTTGCAAATGCCCACGATGGCCACGCCGTCTTCGGCGGCCTTCTTGATGGCTGGCATAATGGCCGATTGGGCAGCCATCGCGCCGCAGCGCAGATAGTCACCGTAGGAGAACCCTCCAGGAATGACGATCAGGTCCAGACCCTTGGGCAGCTCGCTATCTGCGTACCAGACCATGGAGACTTGCTCGCCAGTGGAGCGTTCGACGGCGACCTTACAGTCGCGGTCACAGTTGGAACCGGGGAATACGATGACGGCTGCGCTCATGGGCGGGCCTCCTAGCACCCTTCTCGGAAAATGTCAGTCGATGGTCAGGGGTTTTTCGCGACAGTTTTGCGACCAGTCACGTAGGCGACGATCCAGATCGCGAAGCCGCCCAGCGCCAAACCCGCCCCGACAAACCCTGTCGAAGTCCAGCCAAACCCTGCTGCAATCGCCATTCCGCCCAGCAGGGGACCTAGCGCATTAGCTAGATTGAACGCCGAATGGTTGAGCGCGGCGGCCAAGGTCTGCGCATCACCGGCCACATCCATCAAACGCGTCTGCAGGACCGATCCCAGACCGCCGCCCATGCCGATCATCACGACGACAGGCAGCAGGGTCGACAGATTCTGTGCTGCGGCGGGGTAGAGGCAAAGTGCGAATGCACTCCACAACAGAAGTCCTGCTGCGGCTTTCATGCCGAACCGGTCGGCGGCCCAGCCCCCCAGAATATTGCCGATCATCATGCCGACGCCGAAAATGGCGAAGATCATCGGCAACAGTGAAGGACCTACACCCGTCACCGCCTGCGCCGTCGAGGCCAGATAGGCATAGACGCAGAACATCCCGCCAAACCCGATGGCACCGACGCCCAGCGTCAACCAGACCTGACCGCTTCTGAGTGCGCCCAGTTCGCGCATGGGCACTGCGTCGGGATCGCCTTTGTCACGCGGAGCGAACAGGGCGATCAGCACCATGGTCAGCACTGCGACGGCGCTCACAATGGCAAAGGTCCAGCGCCAGCCGAAGTTCTGGCTGACCATGTTGACCACGGGCACCCCGAAAACGGTTGCTACCGTTAGGCCCAACAATGTTGTGGACACGGCACGCGAGCGGAACTGGATCGGTACAATGCTGGCAATCAGCAGGGCCGCGACCCCAAAATAGGCTCCGTGCGGAATACCGCTGAGGAAACGGAAGACCAGCATGGTGGAATAGTTCGGCGCAATGGCGCTCAGTCCGTTGCCAATGGCGAACAGGCCCATAAAGCCGATCAGCAGAAACCGGCGCGGCAGCCGCGCCCCCAGCACAGCGAGAATAGGGGCACCAATGACGACGCCGGCGGCATAGGCGCTGATGACGTGCCCGGCGGTGGGCTCGTCCACGCCCAGGCCCTTGGCAAAGTCCGGCAGCACACTCATGGCTGCGAACTCGGTCACGCCGATAGCGAAGCCGCCCATCGCCAGTGCAATCAATACCAGCGCCAGCCGACAGGCAGGCAGGAAGTCGGGCGTGGTCGGCGTATCAGCAGGCATGTGGGGCTTTGGCGTAGTGGGGGAGGAGGGCGGGATATAGCCCTCCTGCGGCCCATTACAACGCGGGGCCCGGCATTTGGTGGTCCTGCATCCCGCTCAGCCAGTCGCGAACCTTGGGATGTGAGACCGAAAGCCCCAGCTTTTGCGAGACGAAGATTTCGAGCATCAACCGGTCGTCGTCGTTTTCGACCCTCAGCCAGCGGGCTTCGACCGGCTGTCGTGCCAAGGGCGCAAACGGAACAGCGCGCCGGCGGAAGTTCGAAAACACGCTGTCCGCCAGTGACGCCGCCCGCACCAGTTGAATCGAGATCGACGCCCTGAAGGACGGGTACAACAACGAAGCCTCGTCCAGATGCGGCGGGGCACCTGTCAGGACGGGCTCATCCTGCACATAGAAGACATACAGGGCATCGGTTTCGGGCAGGAAGCCACGGACGACAGGCATCCGTGGCTGTGCCATCAATTGTTTGTACAGGCCGGGCAACGCCGACAATCTGTCGGGAGCCACCATCGCGCCTTACTCGCCCTTGTTTTCGTAGATGCCGGTGATCGAGGCCTTGGCGAGGGTGTGGAAGTGCAGGTTGAAGCCGAACACCGCGCCGGAGTTGTCGGCCGTCACGTCCAGACGGTCGGTATCGACGGCGAAGACAGTGAAGATATAGCGGTGCGGGCCGTGACCGGCGGGCGGGGCAGCGCCACCAAAGCCCGGCTGGCCAAAGTCGGTGCGGCCCTGAATGGCGCCCGACGGCAGCTTGCCACCATCCGGCGCACCGGCACCGGCTTCCAGTTCGGTCACATCCGCCGGAATATTGGCGACGGTCCAGTGCCAGAAGCCCGAACCGGTCGGCGCATCAGGATCATAGCAGGTGATGGCAAACGACTTGGTACCTTCCGGCGCGCCCGACCAAGCGAGGTGCGGCGAGACATTGCCCTTGGCGTATACCTGCGCGTCCGGCAGTTGGCCCCCGTCGGTCAGGTCATTGGAAGTCAGGGTAAAGGTCATGGGCGCGTTGCCTCCACAGATTGACGCTTGAACTCTACCCTTGATGGGCAAGCGAACGACGTCCCGCAAGAGGCAAGATATGTTTGGCGGGGGACTTTAACCGAATGCAGGATGATACCGCACCTGACCTGATAAGGCCGTTGTCGGCTCATTCCAGATCAGTACGGTGAAATATTCCGGCGGGGGTCCGCGGTAGGTGAGGCGTTCGTCCTGCTTGAGCCCGAAGCGGCTGTAATAGGCCGGATCGCCCAGCACAACGCAGCCCCTAGCGCCGATAGTGCGCAGCTGCTCAAGACCGGTTTCGATAAGCTTTTGCCCGATACCGCGCCCCTGAAGAGCGGGATGCACCGATACAGGCCCCAGCCCGAACCATCCGGGTTGGTCGCACCATTGGACGGGAGAGAAGGCGGAGTGGCCAACAATCTGGCCTTCGAGGTCTGCCACCATGGAAATAGTCAGGGCCTTGGCATCGCGCAAAGCGTCGATGATGCGTGGCTCGGACCCGTCACTGTGGGGATGACCGCTGAAGGCTGCCGTCGTCAATGCACGGATAGCATCGGCGTCGCGCGAGGTTTCAGGACGAATTACCACGGCGATGGGCCATACTCCGCTTCAAATTGATATTTCAGCGTAGGCGATCGGAGGTTGTCGCAGGTGTAACAAGGATACTCGGCATCCAATAATTTATCGAATGCGCGATATCTTCCCACCGCTTCGTTCAACGCATCTCGGTCTCCATAACCGCAGGCATCGGTCATGAAGTTGATGCTTTCGGTAGTCAGCACGACCCACCGCATGAATATGGCTGGATGAGCGGGATGGTCGGGTTGCGTTACGATGTACACTCGCTCGAGGTGCCTGTCGAAGTATGCTGAAGAGCCATGCTCTCGCTCATCGCTTTCGATCATTTTGCGCGCTTTGATTTCACGCACATTGGCCTCAAAGCCGATCTCGCAAACCAGCATCTCCGGCTCTGGTCCGGTCGTGTGGATCTTAGGCTGTGGTTGCTGACAGGCGGCCACTAAAAAAGCCGCCCCGAGTATCAGGGCGGCTCTCATATCAGGCGATCTCGATCTTGTAAGATTCGATGACCGTGTTGGCGAGGAGCTTCTCGCACATGGCCTTAACTTCGGCGTCCTTGTCGGTGACGTCGTCGGCCAGATCGAACTCGATCATCTTGCCGACGCGGGCGTTGGAAACACCAGACCAACCCAGACCTTGCAGAGCGCCTTCGACGGCCTTGCCCTGAACATCCAGCACGCCCGGCTTGAGGAAGACGTGAACCTTAACCTTGGCCATTAATGCAGCCCCCCTTGGATTACAGTCGGCATATCTTTCATGATGCCGAGACGGCGAGCCACTTCGGTGTAGCTCTCGATGACATTGCCCAGATCGCGGCGGAAGCGGTCTTTATCCAGCTTCTCGCCCGTGGCGGTGTCCCACAGACGGCACGAGTCAGGGCTGATTTCGTCGGCAAGGATGACGCGCGAGAAATCGTTCTCGTAGACGCGGCCAAACTCGATCTTGAAGTCCACCAGCGTGATGCCGACAGCCGAGAACATGCCCGACAGGAAGTCGTTCACGCGGATGGCGGTGGCCAGAATGTCGTCCAGCTCTTGGGTCGTGGCCCAGCCGAAGGCGGTGATGTGCTCTTCGGAGATCATCGGATCGTTGAGTTCGTCTTTTTTATAGTAGAACTCGATGATCGAACGCGGCAGCGGCGTGCCTTCTTCCAGGCCCAGACGCTTGGCGATTGAACCGGCAGCGATGTTGCGGACCACGACTTCCAGCGGAACGATCTCGACTTCGCGGATGAGCTGCTCGCGCAGGTTCAGGCGCTTGATGAAGTGGTTGGTGATGCCGATCTGGTTCAGACGGCTCATCACAAACTCGCTGATGCGGTTGTTGATGACGCCCTTGCCTTCCAGCTGGGCTTTCTTTTCGCCGTTGAAGGCGGTCGCGTCATCCTTGAAGTACTGGATCAGCGTGCCAGGCTCAGGACCCTCGTAAAGGATCTTTGCCTTGCCCTCATAGAGCATTTTGCGCTTGGTGTTCATCACTGGCGTTCCCGAACGGGGAGGTAACGGTGGCCTTCAAAACAAAAAGCGCGCGCCCCTAAACGTCGGGGCGGCGCGGCCTTTGAATCGATGGCGGCTAAATAGAACCGAGTGCCCTTTAGCCGAACGGCGGCTGTGACACAAATATCCAAACTTGAGACTGGCGTTATCAACGTGTTTAAGGCTTGTTGACGTTTGGGCATCCTCAAGGCCATAGAGCCGCATACGGAGACCCAAATCAGTCCGTTAGCAGGAGTTACGACGCGCATGACGACCTTCGAAGATCGGGAACAGGCCTACGAGGCCAAATACGCCCTCGATCAGGAACAGGAATTCAAGGCCATCGCCCGTCGCAACAAGATGCTGGGTCTGTGGGCGGCCGAGAAGATGGGCCTGTCCGCCGAGAGCGCTGACCAATACGCCGCTGCCGTCGTGCGCGCTGATTTTGAACAGCCGGGCGAAGAAGACGTGTTCCGCAAGATCGCGGGCGACTTCAAGGGCGCTGGCCTGACCGTCTCCGAGGGCGAAGTGCGCTCCAAGATGGACGAGCTGGCCTCGATCGCACGCGAGCAGATTCGTTCGGGCGAATAAGTTTCGGGGCCTTTCGGCTCCACCGAGATAAAGGAAAGGCCCGCAACCGGAGGGGAAGGTTGCGGGCCTTTTTTTACTGGCCTGCCTCGGGGGGACTCAGAGGGCAGACATGCGCACTGCCAGCGCGACTGTAGAACTCACAAAACAGCAGTCGGTTTCATTCAGGGCATCAATACCGTGTCGACGACATGGACGACACCGTTGGTGCGGGCCTGATCGGCGACGGTGATCATGGCTTTACCGCCCTTGGCGTCGGTCACTTCCCAGCGGCCGCCACCGGTGTCACGCAGCGTCAGCTTGCCGCCCTGAACCGTCGTCAGGGTCGCAACACCGCCATTGGCGGCGGCTTGGGTTGCAAGGTCTGCAGCGGTGAGTTTACCCGGGACCACGTGATAGGTCAGGATTTTGCTGAGATCGGCCTTTTTGGCCGGCTGCATCAGGGCGTTGCGATCTGCCGCCGGAATCTTGTCAAACGCCGCATTGGTCGGCGCGAACACCGTGAACGGACCGGTGCCCGACAGGCGCTGTTGCAGGCCGGCCGACTGGATTGCCGAAGTCAGGGTGGTGAAATCAGGCGCGGTGCTGGCGGCGGCCACAATGTCCTGCGTCGGTGCAGCAGCCGGCGTGGTCGCCGGTGCCGGAGTGGCAGGCTCGTTGGCCGGTGCCGAATTCTGCGTCGACGAATTATTACCGCAGGCGGCAAGAGTCAGCGCAGCCGCAGCGCCTGCGATAAGGCCGAAAGTCGTGCGAGTTTTGATCATCTTGGGTTCTCCCTGTTCGGTCGCGCTCTGGCGACTGCGGGAGAAGTACGGTTCAGGACGGCAAAGGATGCAGATTTCGCCCGAAATGTGATCGGTGCCGGACATTAGTCCGTTTGGGAGATCCCAAGTCTGTCGCGCCACTGGCCGGCTTTTTCGGTCCACGGGCGAGCGTGTGCCGGGCTGGAGGATGGCAGGTCCACCAGACGCACCGTGCCGATATTGCCCTCAAGGATACGTCTGCCGATCTGGGCCGACTTGGCGCCGTTAAAAGCGACAATGCGCAAGGCGGGCAAACTTGAAATCAGGCCCAGAAGGTCCGCAGCCTCGGGCGAGCGGATGGCGGCGTCCAGACTTCCGGCCCGCTCTGCCGAGGCCAGAACATCCCAAAGGCCGAAACCGTGGCTCATTATGGCTGACAGGCGCGCTTCATAGGGCAGGCCTGCGATATCCTCTGCCACCAGATCCCCCATGATCCGCCAGAAGGCATTCCGCGGATGGGCATAGTACTGACCGGCCGCCAGCGATGCGACGCCCGGCAAACTGCCAAGGATCAGGACGCGCGTTTCGGGGCTGACCTGCGGCGCAAAGCCGATCGCGCGCTCGCCCATATCAGCGCCCCTGATGGTTACGCAGCCAGCCCACGACCGAGTGGCGGGGGCGTTGGGCATAGGGTGCCACAGGGGCGACAGAGTGCATCTGGGGCACGCTGAACAGCGTCAGGGTATTGAACCGAGGGATATAGCCGCACGTGACATCGCCGTTCTCGTCGTGGAACAGCAACTGCCCCCCCCAGTCGGGGCGCCAATCACGCGTAAAGCCCAGCGTATAGGCGGTGAGGCGGTCGCTATCTTCGCTACCGACGTCGTTGTGCAGTCCGATAAAATCGCCGGGGCCATAGCGGGTCAGCTGACCGTCGGCCTTGGCTACTGCGGGCTGGTTGGTGACAAACGCCCCGAAGGCCACAAACTCGGCGTTGAGGAATTCGGTCAGGCGGTGGATCGGGTGTCCCGGATCGCGCTGCTCCAGATAGGCGATGATCAGCGGATAAACGCGATAGATAAAACCGTACCCGTTTCCCGAGCGACGGATCATATCCGCCGTCCGTTGGGCCACGGCATCGGCGTCCGATGCGGTTTGATCAGGCTTTAGCACCACAGGGCGGCCATCTTCGCCCTCGAATGCCAGATCGTAGGGCAGTGTCTCGAGCATCGTGGCGATGTGTTCGGCCACGTCCGGCTCGAAGATGTCGGGAATCTGTACGAAGCCGGCACGCATATAGTCGGCACGCGCAGCGGCGGCCTTTACACGCGGATTGATGCGGATCGTCGGCACACTCATGGATCGTCTCCCCTACGCTCAAGGCTTAGCGGGGGAGGATTGGTCAGACAAGAAAAAGGGGAGGCCCCTTCGGAGCCTCCCCACATTCAAAACGCGATTGGCCTATCAGCCGCCAAAGACGCGGTTGAAGATCACGTCGACATTTTTGGTGTGGTAGCCAATGTCGAACAGGGCCTCTAGTTCGGCGTCCGGCAGGGTCACGCGCTCGTCTGCCTTCAGGAAGTCGATGAAGCGTCCTTCGCCACGCCAGACCTTCATGGCGTTCTCTTGCACGGCGGCATAGGCGTCTTCACGGCTGATACCAGCCTGCGTAAGAGCCAGCATGACACGCTGCGAGAAGACCAGACCACCAAGGCGGTCCATGTTCTTCTGCATGTTGTCCGGATAGATGTTCATGCGCTCGACGACGCCTGCCAGACGATGCAGGGCGAAGTCGAGGTGGATGGTGGCGTCCGGACCGATGCCGCGCTCAACCGACGAGTGGCTGATATCGCGCTCGTGCCACAGGGCGACGTTTTCCATAGCCGGAACAACCGACGAGCGGACGAGACGTGCGAGGCCGGTCAGGTTCTCGGTCAGGATCGGGTTGCGCTTGTGCGGCATGGCCGACGAACCCTTTTGACCCTTGTCGAAGAACTCTTCGGCTTCCAGCACTTCAGTCCGCTGCAGGTGGCGGATTTCGGTGGCCAGACGCTCGATCGACGAGGCGATGACGCCCAGAGCCGCGAAATAGGCGGCGTGACGGTCGCGCGGGATGACCTGTGTCGAGACCGGCTCGACCTGCAGACCCATCTGGTCGGCGACGTATTGTTCAACTTCCGGCGAGACGTTGGCGAAGGTGCCGACCGCGCCCGAGATGGCGCAGGTGGCGATCTCTTCACGGGCGGTGACCAGACGGCGACGGGCGCGTTGCCACTCGGCGTGATAGCCAGCCAGCTTCAGACCGAAGGTTACCGGCTCGGCGTGGATGCCGTGCGAGCGACCGACGCAGACGGTGTACTTGTGTTCCTTGGCGCGGGTTTCCAGCGCGGCGAGAACGCGATCAACGCCGGCCAGCAGCAGGTCCGACGATCGGGCCAGTTGCACGGCGAAGCAGGTGTCCAGAACGTCCGACGAGGTCATGCCCTGGTGCAGGAAGCGGGCTTCGTCGCCGACGATTTCCGCAACGTGCGTCAGGAAGGCGATGACGTCGTGCTTGGTGGTGCGTTCGATCTCGTCGATGCGGTCGGCATCGAAGGTGGCATCCTTGCCCTTGGTCCAGATCGCCTCAGCGGCTTCGGTCGGGATCACACCCAGCTCGGCCATCTTGGTGGCGGCGTGGGCTTCGATCTCGAACCAGATCTTGTACTTGGTGTCCTGGGACCAAATGGCGACGGCTTCGGGGCGGGTGTAGCGCGTGATCATGGTTGCGCTCATTCCTTCCCAACGCGCCATGAGTCAAGGCGCGCAAAGCCATGTTATGCAGGGGTCACGAAACCTTCATAGAGCAGGGCAGTTTGACTTCGCGGAACACGGTCCTATTTTATGGCCGATCAGGAGGACGACCTCCCCCATAGCGGGCATTCACGTCGGGACGACCCGACATGCCATGCATAGGGAGTCTGTCGTGGCCTGGGTTTTCCTTTTTCTCGCCGGTCTGTTTGAAATCGTCTGGGCTTTTCTGATGAAAAGCTCCGAGGGCTTCACCAAGCTTTGGCCGTCCATCGGCACCATCGGCTTCATGATCGTCAGCTTTGGCCTGCTGGCAGTGGCGATGAAATCGCTACCGCTGGGAACGGCTTACGCCATCTGGACCGGTATCGGGGCCGTTGGTGCCTTCATTGTCGGTATTACGGTTCTGGGCGAGGCGATTACGCCTATGCGGGTGACCGGGGGTCTGCTTATCGTGTCGGGGCTGGTTGTGCTGAAACTGTCATCCAGCCACTAACGCTTTTGAGGGGAGGCGGGCGAAATGAAGCTGCTCATAGGTCCAAGGCAATATTCCACATGGTCCTTGCGGCCCTATCTGGTTTTGAAAAGGGCTGGTGCCGACTTCATAACGCTCGATGCCCGCTATGATACGCGCGAGCAAAAGGCGGCACTTTCCAAGGTGTCGCCATCGGGGCTTGTCCCTCTACTGATGATTGGCGAAGACGAGATCTGGGACAGTCTGGCCATCAGCGAGTGGGCCGCAGAGACCTATCCAGAAGCCGGTCTTTGGCCAGCAGACGCTATGGCCCGCGCCTATGCCCGCGCGGTCACGGCTGAAATGCATTCAGGCTATCACGCGCTGCGGCACTACTGCGGCACCAGCTATGAGCATCCGCAAGTTGGACCTTCAGTCGCGCCTGCGCCCGAGCATCCCGATCTGTCCGCAGACATCAGGCGGTTGGTCGGTGTTTGGACGCAGATGCGTCAGCGGTTCGGTAGCGAAGGGCCTTGGCTGTTCGGGCGCTGGTCTATCGCCGATGCCCTTTTCACGCCTGTGGCTGCACGGGTGCGTCATTTCCAGCTTGATCTGGGTGCGCACGGGGACGACCAGAGCATTGCCAAAACCTATGCCGCGACTTTGCTGTCCAATCCCGATTATCTGGAATGGGAAAAGGCCGCTAGCGTCTGAAAGATTGGAACTTTCGACAGCTAAGAGAACGATGTTTTAAAACTTGCCCGCCAAAGTCTGTTGGATAACAGGGCGGACAGCATGCGAACAATCGACCGGGGTACGAATTGGGGACGCCGCACACGAGCCTACGCCATTTTAGTGGTGGCGCTGGGTGTCGGGTGGGCACTGGTCCAGAGCAGTTTCTACTAGGACAGGTTTAGTTGCCCGTCGGAGCCTGTTCGGCAAACGCCGTCTGGGTCGGCTGGGGCAGCGGGGGCTGGTAGTCCAGCGACACCGGAATAGCGCGAGCACCGGAAACGACTGCGTCCAGCGTGTTAAGCGGGCCGCCCATCAGGCGCTTGTAGATCCAATAGGCCGCGACCACCTTTTCCACGTAATCGCGGGCTTGCGGCACGTCGATCGTCTCGATCAGCAATAGCGGATCGGCGTCTGTGCCCAACTTGCGCATGGCCGCGATCATCGGTCCGGGGCCAGCGTTGTAGGACGCAACCGTCTTCAGGATATCGCCGCCGAAGCTCTCGATGGACATAAGGCGGTTCAGATAGTCCTGACCCAGTTTCATATTGTGCGACGGGTCCAGCAGGCGTTGCGGCTGGCGGGTATAGGACTGATCGCCGGTCATATAGGCGGCTGTCGACGGCATGACCTGCATGAGGCCATAGGCACCCGCGCCCGAACGGACACCGGGGTCAAACGCTGACTCCTTGCGGATCAAGGCGTACACAAGGGCCTGATCAACCGTATAGCCACCCTCTGGGAACAGGGTCGGCATCGGATAGTCGGCAACATCGACCGACGATGCGGCGCGCTCGGCGGCGCGACCGGGGGCAACCAGATTATACAGGCCTGCCCACATTTGCCGGGCTTGCAGATCGCGCGAGCGGCGAAGACCTTCTCGCGCGGCCTCGGCGGCATCCGAACGGCGACCCACTTCATACAGAGCCAGCGTGCGGCGCGCAGTCTCGTCCTGATGGACAAAGGCGTTCAATGCGCGACCGTCCACCTGAGGGGCGGTCTCCCCACCACCAGCGGATCGGTTGACGGCGTAGTAGGAGCGCGGGCCGGTATTGTTGATCACCAGTTCCTGCCCCAGCTGGTGCAGGGCAATCTGGCCATAGAAGGTTGCGGGCCAGCGGGCAGCCTGTTGCAGCAGGGGCTGGACGCGGTCCTGACGGCTGGTCTGGGCTGCGGCGCGCGAGGCCCAATAGGCTGCGCCCGCGCGGACCCACGGGTCTTCAGTCGGATCATCCAGCACATGCTGGAACGCGACGTAGGCGTCGTTGAAACGGCTCATACGCCACGCGGCCATGGCCGAGGTCCACCAGTCCCCCAACTCGATGCCCGTATCGTAGGCACCTTGAAGATCGTCATTGTTCAGCATGACGCGGGCGGCACGCGACGGATCGATAGAACTTTGTCCGGCGCGGGTCACGCTGTCCCAAGTGCGCGTCAGGAAACCGCCCGGACGCGGGGGCGGGGTGACGCCGTCGGGCAGGCGACGCATGGCCAGGCTATAGACCCGCTCGGCCATCGGTAGGTCCGAGAAGTTCTGAAGCCAGATGACGAGTTCGTCGTAGGTGGCGACATGGTTCGCGTGGAAGAGGCGCTCGAACTCCAATTGCCCCAGCAGGATGCGATCTTGAACACGCTGGGCGCTGGCGCGGGCGGTCTCCAGATCGCCGCGACGCAGGGCATCGAAGGCGGTGGTGTAGGTCAGGCGATCCGCGCTGCTGAGGGCCGACGGCGAAGATTGATCGGCATCATAGGGCACAGCGGAAGACGCAGCCGCTCCCGTCGCCACATCGGTCGCTTCAGTCGCTGCGGATGGCGTTGCCAGTGCCAGCGGCGCGAGCAGTGCAATCAGGGCCAGTGCGGATTGTGGGCGGGATACAGAAAATCGAAAGGCGCACTGCGCTCTGTTGTCGAACTTCATGAGCGCGGAGGCCCCCTTCATCGGCGTACTGACGGTTTTGCGAACCGGACAGATCGCTCTGTGGATTGGTCACCAGATCGGGGAATAATGCCCGTTTTTGGACATCCACTCAACTTTTTAAGGTTACAGCTTGGCCGTTACGGCAAGCATATCGCGCCAAACGGCACCCTTGGCGAGCGGCTGTTGCAACAGGAAACCGGGGTGGAAAGTGGTCATAACGGGCAGGGCGGAATGCCCCTCCGGCGTCCACTCCTTCCACTGGCCTTGGAGGCGTAACAGGCTCTCGTTACTCGACAAAATCCCGCGAACAGCGACTGCGCCGATCAACAGCACAGCTTTAGGCTGAATGAGCTGGATGGCGCGCTCGATGAAGGGCAGGCAGACGGCCTGTTCTTCCGGTGTGGGAGGACGATTTCCGGGCGGGTGCCAAAAGACGGTTTGCGTCAGATATGTCCTGTCGGCCACACCTGCGGCGACAAGAATCCGGTCGAGCAAGCGTCCGGCGGGTCCCGAAAACGCCTGTCCGGCATTGTCATCGTCGCCGGTCGGGGCGTCCCCGATCACCAGAAGATCCGCATCTGCCGCGCCGCGCCCGAACAACGCGTTGCGCGCGCCCATCATCTTCAGGGCGCATCCGTCAAAGGCAGCGACGGAGGCGATCAGGGCATCCAGGGTGTCAGCCTGCGTGGCCAGTTGCCGCGCCGCCGGAACGCCGGCAGCGGTATTGGTTGTCCCGAGCGGGCCGCGCACCGGCTGTACGGCGGCAAGCTTTTGCACAGCCGCAGGTGTCGGCAGAGCTTGAATAACGGTATGATCAACCGGCTCGTCTAGATAGCAGGCGTCAACGCCCGCATCGCGCCAAAAGGCGAGCAGGGATTCGTAGGCGCCGATATCCGAAGTTTGAGCGTTCATTCCAGTTATAGCCATTAAGCCTTGACCGCCCCCGCGTCACCTACCGATAAGGCTTATAACCACGAAGATATTATGGATTCCGGGGATCACATGACCGAACAAGTAACCGAAGGCGGCGCCAAGAACGCCTGGCAAGAGGCTGTCATCGACAATCTGCCGCCGCTGGAGGCGCTGACCGGTGTCGAGCGCGAGGTCATGGAATATGACGTCGTCATCATTGGCGGTGGTCCTGCTGGCCTGTCGGCAGCGATCCGTCTGAAGCAGCGTGCTGAGAAGGATGGCAAGGAAATCAACGTCGCCGTTCTGGAAAAGTCTGCCGAAATCGGCGGCCACATCCTGTCGGGCGCAGTGATCGATCCCAAGGCGCTGAACGAACTCTTCCCGAACTGGAAGGAAATGGGCGCGCCGCTCGAGACTCCGGTCAAGGAAGACAAATTTCTGGTGCTTGGCCCGGCAGGTCAGATGGGCCTGCCGATGTTTGCCCTGCCACCGTTCATGCACAACCACGGCTGCTACATCGGCTCGCTGGGCAATCTGGCCCGCTGGCTGGGCGAGCAGGCCGAAGCTCTGGGCGTCGAAGTCTATCCGGGCATGGCGGCCAGCCACGTTGTCTGGGGTGACGATGGCCGCGTGAAGGGCGTTGTCGCCGGCGTGTTCGGTATCGACCGCGAAGGCAAGCCGACCGGCGACTTCCAGCCGGGTATCGAACTGCACGGCAAATATGTCTTCATCGCCGAAGGCGTGCGGGGTTCGCTGGCCAAGACCATCATGGCCAAGCACAACCTTTGCGACGCTGCCGAACCGCAAAAGTTCGGCATCGGCATCAAGGAGCTGTGGCAGATTCCGGCGGAAAACCACAAGCCGGGTCTGGTGCAGCACACCACGGGCTGGCCGCTGGATGACAAGACCGGCGGTGGTTCGTTCCTGTACCACTTCGGCGACCGCTATGTGTCGGTCGGCTTTGTGACGCACCTGAACTACAAGAACCCGTACCTGTCGCCGTTTGACGAGTTCCAGCGCTTCAAGCACCACGAGTCGGTTGCGCATCACCTCGAAGGCGGCACCCGTATCTCCTACGGCGCACGTGCCATCACCGAGGGCGGTTTCCAGTCGGTGCCGAAGCTTGCCTTCCCGGGCGGCGCACTGATCGGCTGCTCGGCCGGTTTCGTGAACGTGCCGCGCATCAAGGGCAGCCACAATGCCATGAAGACCGGCATGCTGGCTGCTGATGCCGCCTATGATGCCGTCATCGCTGGTCGCGAGGGCGACGTGCTGGAAGCCTATGAAGCGTCCTACAAGACCTCGTGGGTCTATAAGGAACTTAAGATCGTTCGTAACGCCAAGCCGCTGCTGACCAAGTTCGGCACCATGCTGGGCGGCGCGATCGGCATGTTCGACCTGTGGGTGAACCACCTGACGGGCGGCTTCTCGTTCTTCGGTACGATGAAGCACCACAAGACGGATGCGGCCTCGACCGAACCGGCCTCGATGCACAAGCCGATTGCCTATCCGAAGCCGGACGGCAAGCTGTCGTTCGACAAGCTGTCGTCGGTGTTCATCTCGAACACCAACCACGCCGAAGATCAGCCCGCTCACCTGAAGCTGCTGGACCCGTCGGTGCCGATCAACGTCAACCTACCCAAATATGGCGAGCCTGCTCGTCTGTACTGCCCGGCGGGTGTGTACGAGGTAGTTTACGCCAATGAAGCCGAAAAGACCGATCCGCGCTTCGTGATCAACGCCCAGAACTGCGTCCACTGCAAAACCTGCGACATCAAGGATCCGTCGCAGAACATTGTCTGGACCACGCCGGAAGGCGCAGGCGGCCCGAACTATCCGAACATGTAATCTGGCATGTAAAGCCCTGTAGGGTTTGAATGTTTTAAAGGAGGCGTTGCGATGTTCGCGACGCCTCCTTTTTTGTGCGCGGCGGGTTACGCCACCTTGCCGACCGCACAGAAAAAGTGAACTGTCGGCCGTATGATGCCTATTCGCCCTCTTTTGCTGACCGTCTCTGTCGCTGCGCTGATCGTGGCGTCTCCCGCTCTGGCGCAGGAGGTGCAACCGGTTCCCGCTCCCGAGCCGTCGCAGGTGCCGCTGATCCGTATGGCCCCCGCCGAAGACGAACAGGTCGAAGAGCCGCAAGAGCAGGGCGAGGACGGAGAACCCGCGAGCACGGAGCTTCCGCCCGAGCCGGTGGTCGCCATTCCTCAGGAATGGGCTCCCGTTCCGACCACGCCGGAAGGCCGCAGTGCCTACGGTTACTACCTTGCGGGACGCTCGGCTTTGGCCTCGGGCGATACGCAGCAAGGTGCGGTCCTGCTTCAGCAGGCGAACCGTCTGACCCCCGAGCAGCCCCGCCTTCGCGAACAGGCATTTACCGCTGCTATTCTCGCAGGTGACCTGAAATTCGCAGCGGGCATTGTTCCGGATGCGCCGGGGGTGTCACCGACCATCACCGAAGCGGGTCAACTGATCCGTGGCATTGAAACCTATTTGGCCGACGGTGCGCGCAAGGCCAACCGCCTGCTGGCCGAGCGCCCTGTAGAAATGCCGCATGATCGCGCGGCTACCTATGCGCAGGTCTGGATCGCCGCCGAAGCGGGCGACTGGAACCGCGCGCTTGCGGCTCCGCCTGCAGACTTCGACCCCATCAGTACCTTGGTCGCCCGCAGCAACCGCGCGCGCCTGCTCGAAATCCGCCGACGTTACGAAGAGGCCGAGAACGAGTGGAAGGAACTGACCGCGCATGCCGTGGCCGGAAGCCTGTTCCGTCTTGGATATGGCGAGTTTCTGGAGCGTCGCCGTCGCGGTGAAGAAGCTTTGGCCTTGTACACTGCTGCCATTCAGGCAGGGCAGGCCGAACCGCGCATCTATCTGGCCCAGCAGCGGGTAATGAACAAACAGCGCCCGCCAGCGACCCTGCGCTACCGCGAAGGTGTCGCCATGTCCCTGCGCACCGCCGCAGACCAGATGGTGGCCCAGAACGCCAATGAGTTCGCCGCCGTGTATCTGCGACTGTCACAACAGATTTCGCCCAATGCGCAAACCCAGGCCTACATTGGCCAGACCTTGATTAACGGCAATCTGCCGGGTGCCGGGCGTGCGGTTCTGGCGGAGATTCCGCCCAGCGAGGGACCGCTCTATGCCAACGCCCGTGCCCAGCGCGGCATGAGCTTTGACAAGAGCGGCATGAACGAAGAGGCATTGGCCGAGTTCAAGCTGGCTGCCGAGGCCGCGCCGGACGATGCGCCTATCGTCTATGCCCTCGCCAATATGCTGATCAAAATGGAACGCTTCGAAGAGGCGCTGGAAATCCTCAACGGTCCGCTGCTGAATACTGCTGACCAGATTTACGAAGTCCGCTTCATGCGCGGTGCCGCACTGGAGGCTGTGGGCCGCCGTGCCGAGGCCGAAGCGGAGTTGAACGCCGCCCTCGCTCTGCAACCCAATGAGCCTAGCGCGCTGAACTATCTCGGCTACCTCTGGGTCGAAAGCGGCGAACGCGTCGACGAAGGCATTGCTCTGATCCAGCGCGCCCTGGCCGCTGATCCCGAAGATGGACATTATCTGGACTCGCTGGGCTGGGGCTATTTCAAGAGCGGCAAGCCCGAGCAGGCGCTTGAACCCATCGAAAAGGCCGTGGCCAAGGAGCCGGCCAACGCCGAGATCAACGACCATCTGGGCGATGTTTATTGGGCCTTGGGACGCCAGAAAGAGGCTGGCTTCCAATGGCAACGGGTGTTGACGCTGGACGTCGACGACAAGCGTCGCGCCGAGGTCGAGGCCAAGCTGAAAGACAGGTTGAACCAGCTTCCCTATGACAGGGTTGCTCCGGCGGTCGTGCCCGCTACCCAGCCCTGAGATACCACCCAGACCTGAGACTGAACGCCGCCGATGACTGACACCCTGACCCTGTTGGCCCCCGCCAAGGTCAATCTGTATCTGCACGTCGCGCCGGTGATGGCTGACGGCTATCATCCCCTCGATAGTCTGGTAGCCTTTGCCGATGTCGGTGACCGTATCACGGTCTCGCATGCGCCAAGCTTTAGCTTCGAAGTCGTGGGGCCCTTCGCACAGGGCATCGGCGAGGATGCGGACAATCTGGTGGTTCGCGCTCTGCTGGCGCTGGCATCGCATCTGGGCCGCGATGACCTGCCGTTGGCGATGACGCTGGATAAACGCTTGCCCGTGGCTGCGGGATTGGGCGGTGGTTCGTCCGATGCCGGAGCGGCGCTTCGTGCGGCCAATATGCTGCTGGAACTAGGGTTGGGTGATGAGGTGCTGGAACGGGTAGCCCGCAGCGTCGGTGCAGACGGCCCCATGTGCTATCGCGCCCAACCTGCCTATGCTTCCGGCGTGGGCGAGGTGCTGGAACCCGCCGATCTGCCGGCTCTGCATGCGGTTCTGGTGAACCCGGGCCTGCCGTCCCCCACGGGGGCAGTGTACCGCGCCTTTGACCGCAATCCCTCGGGACGCGCCGATCGACCGCAACCACCAGCCTCGACATCGTCGGTAGATGTTATTGCGTGGCTCGCGGAGCAGCGCAACGATCTGGAAGCTCCCGCCCTTTCGGAAACTCCGGCCATTGGATCGGTGATTGAAGCGCTCTCGGATCTTGAGACCTGCCGCATGGTCCGGATGTCCGGTTCGGGGGCCACGGTCTTTGGACTGTTCGACGATCAAGCCGCCGCGCTGGATGCGGCCTTTGCGCTGGAACGTGACGGCTGGTGGGTACGTCCGACGGTACTGGGCGCTCCGGCTCTGGTCCTCGGATAAACCGTTAAAATCCATTATGGCTAGCGATTAACGGCTTCGTGACATCGTAGTGTTATCCCAGTGCCATGCTGGTCCTGAGCCCAAAACAGACTGATGGTTTCCATCTGACGCTGGCCTCGCTGCCGACGGAAGACCGTCTGCGACTGGAGGCATTGCTGCCGGACGCTGTCATCAACAGTGTGACTGCGGCACCCCATTGGGACTTCGAGCTTTGCGCAAAGAAGGTCAACGAGGTTATCGGCACGACGCCTGATGACGAGGCCACGGGCCATCTTCGGCGCGGGATTATCGCGACATGGTGTCTGGAGCTTCCGCGGCGGATCGCGGCCTACAACCTGCCTGCCGAGGTCTTTGACGCCTATCCCTACTGGCTGGACCGTTTGTCGGGCGAGTTGAGCGAGGGCGAGGGGGCGTATGATCCCGACCATTGGGCCAAGGATGTGCGCTTCGCTATGGGGCTCAGTGTTCCGGCCACCCGCACCCACCTGATCGATCTTTCGTCGCCTGTGGGCCCGGGGCAGGCGCTGCGCCATTCACGCGCTGGCCTGGGTATATCGCCGCCGTTCCGCTGGGTGCTGGCCAAGGGCTGGGGCACGTGGCTGGAAGTCCATACCGAAAGCCGGGACACCGCCGATTTTACTGCCGAAGGCTGGGACCGCGCATGGCTCGCTATGGCGGGCATTCTCGAGAAATACCCCGGGCTGGTGGGGGGGATTGGTTCGAGCTGGTTTTATGATCCGCCGCTCAGCAAGATCAGCCCGCGTCTGGCCTATCTGCGCGAAACGCCTCTGAAAAACGGGGCCTTCATGATCCATCAGGGGCCGGGCGAAATCCACACACAGCGGGCAGGGGCGACTTCCCCGACCCGCCGCGCCTTGATCGAGGCGGGTGAGTACACGCCCCGCTCCTGGCTTATGGTCTGGCCGCGCCGTGCCCTATTGAAGTGGGCCGCGTCGGAGAGGGCACGTCAGGCGCGCGCTGCCGCCATCATCGAACAGGCCGAAGAAACCGTCGCAATCGCCAGCCCTGCCTGACGCGCCAGCGTAATCACCCGCAACAGGTCCTGCGGCGTGCATCCATACGGCGACGGCTCACGCTCGACATCATGGCCATAGGCGATCAGCCAGCCATTGTTTTGCGCCGTGCGAGCCATCAGGCCTTCGAGATCGTAGTGGGGCAGGCGACGGCTTTCCAAACCGATAGCTTGCAGGTTGTTGCGGTCCGCCTTCCCGAGGTTCACGCCGTCACGCACCCCGCGCGAGCGTTCGAAATGTCGCGCGACCACGGCTTTAGCTGACAGGGCCACATCCCCGAACGGCCAAGCGAACTGGGTCATGCGGTGCCCGTCCAACCGCTCAGCCACCCATTGCGCGTTCCGGCTAATCTGGGCACCCAGCGCCTGTGGAGTGATCCTGAGGGCGCTAACGTGGTCGAAAGTGTGACACCCGACCTCGTGGCCGGCGGCATGCAAAGCCAGAAGGTCCTCGACCGAGAACTGGCGCTTGCCGATATTCTCGGCATCGCACAGCCCGCCCGCGACGAAATAGGTGGCCAATACGCCGTGATCTTTCAGGATCGGCCCCGCCACCTCCCATGCGCTCTTGGGAAAATCGTCGAAGCTGATGCTGAAAACGCCGCCCTCGATCCCCACAGGTACAGGCTGGGTACCCAAAATGCGGGCGGCGCGGCGACGAATAGGATCGATGAGTTCGTGCATAACGACGTTTCTTTACGGCAAAGCTGATTGCTGACAAATGAAGGGGGTTGGTTGCCTTGCCGCGCACGGACGAGCGGCTTATGGTCCGCGCCTCCCGAAATCGGACTGAATGTCGACCCGTGGCCGCAACTGAACCTCTTTCGTTTCAGGACCTGATCCTGACCCTTCACGCTTATTGGAGCGAGCAAGGCTGTGCTATCCTGCAGCCCTATGACATCGAGGTGGGCGCAGGAACGCTGCACCCTTCGACGGTCCTGCGTGCTCTGGGTAAGAAGCCGTGGAAGGCTGCCTATGTTCAGCCGTCGCGTCGTCCGGGTGATGGCCGTTACGGTGAAAACCCGAACCGCCTGCAGCACTATTACCAGTATCAGGTCATCCTGAAGCCGAACCCCGACAACCTTCAGGAGCTGTATCTGAACAGCCTGAAGGCCATCGGCATCGATCCCAGCCTGCACGATATCCGCTTCGTCGAGGACGACTGGGAAAACCCGACCGTCGGCGCATGGGGTCTGGGCTGGGAAGTCTGGTGTGACGGCATGGAAGTCACCCAGTTTACCTATTTCCAGGGCGTTGGCGGCATTGAAGTCGACGTCGTTTCGGGCGAGCTGACCTACGGTCTGGAACGTCTGGCCATGTATGTTCAGGGCGTAGACAACGTCTATGACCTGAAGTTCAACAAGGAAGGCCTGACCTACGGCGAGGTCTTCCTCGAGAACGAGCGCCAGCAATCGGAAGCCAACTTCCACGGCTATGACGTCGCCGGTCTGAAGCGCCGCTTCGAGGACATGGAAGCCGAGGCTTCGCGCCTGCTGGCCATGAAGGGTCCGCAAGGCCAGCCGCTGGTGCTGCCAGCCTATGACCAAGTGCTGAAGGCCTCGCACCTGTTCAACCTGATGGACGCACGCGGTGCCATCGCCGTGGCCGAGCGCCAGTCCTACATCGGCCGCATCCGCGACCTGTGTAAGGCCTGCGCCACCGCCCAAGTCGAACAAGAGCGCCGCGAGGAAGCGGCTGCCGAAGCGAAAAACGCCTGATCATGTCCCAGCTTCTTATTGAAATCTTCTCGGAAGAAATCCCCGCCCGCATGCAACAAGGCGGTGCGCGTGATCTGGAGCGCATGGCGTCCGACGCCTTCAAGAAGGCCGGCCTGACGTGGGAAAGCCTGACCACCTATGGCGGCCCGCGCCGCCTGACGCTGGTGGTTGAAGGCCTGCCTGCCGCGACGCCGGACCTGAACGAAGAGCTGAAGGGTCCGAAAACCTCGGCTCCGGCTCAGGCGCTGGAAGGCTTCCTGCGCAAGACCGGCCTGACGCAGGACCAACTGGTCGAGCGGGATGGCGTCTATTACGCGCAAGTCTCGCAAAAGGGCCGCGCCACGACCGAGGTCGTTGCCGAAACTCTGGACCACATCTTCCACACCATGTCGTGGCCGAAGTCCCAGCGCTGGGGCTCGGGCAGCTTCCGCTGGGTGCGTCCGATCCACCGCATCATCGCCCTGTTTGACGGCGCGGTGATCCCCTATGCGCTGGACCTCGGAAGCACCATCGGTGGTGAGGGCAAGAAGATCGTTGCCTCGAACGTGACCGAAGGCCACCGCTTCATGGGGGCGGGCCAGCCGTTCGAAGTCACAGACTTCGCCGACTACCGCACCAAGCTGGAACGCAATTTCGTCGTCCTGTCGTTCGAGGACCGCAAGGCCAAAGTGCTGGAAGGTGCCAAGGCTGTCTGCGCCGCCAAGGGTCTGGAACTGGTCGATGACATCGGCCTGCTGGACGAGGTCGCCGGTCTGGCCGAATGGCCGACCCCGATCCTCGGCGATATGGACCCGCAGTTCCTGTCGCTGCCGCCGGAAGTCGTGCGCCTGTCGATGAAGGTGCACCAGAAGTATTTCGCCGTCAGCCAACCGGGCGCAGAGGGTCTGGCTCCGCACTATGTCGTCGTCGCCAACGTCGAGGCTGCCGATCGAGGCAAGGCTCTGGCCGCAGGTAACACCAAGGTGCTGTCTGCCCGTCTGAACGACGCCCGCTTCTTCTGGGAAGAGGACCAGAAGGTCGGCTTCGACAAGTGGAACGAAAAGCTCTCGGGCGTCACCTTCCACGCCAAGCTGGGCACGATGGCCGAGCGCGTCGAGCGCATCGCCAAACTGGCCGCCGAGATCGCGCCGCTGGTCGGTGCCGATGCGGTAGAGGCTGAAAAGGCTGCGCGTCTGGCCAAGTCTGACCTCGCCTCGGGCATGGTCGGCGAGTTCCCCGAACTGCAAGGCATTATGGGCGGCTATTACGCCCGCCTCGCAGGCCTGCCGGACGCCACCGCCGACGCCATCCGCGACCACTACAAGCCGCAAGGTCCGTCGGACAGCGTGCCAACCGCACCGCTGACCGTCGCCATCGCTCTGGCTGACAAGATCGACACGCTCGTTGGCTTCTTCGCCATTGATGAAAAACCGACTGGCTCGAAAGACCCCTATGCACTTCGCCGCGCGGCGCTGGGGGTTATTCGTCTCATTATCGATAATGATGTGCGTATCGGTCTCGAGAGCGCATTTGCTAAGCACAGCGAAGAGTTCTCCGCCTCCGTTTATACCGGCGCTATCCTGTCTATTGAGCTGATGCAGTTCTTCGCAGATCGCTTGAAGGTGATGCTGCGTGACGGCGGCGCAAGGCACGATCTCGTTGACGCGATCATAGAAACTCAACAGTCAGCCAGCGGCACGATTGATGATGATCTGGTGCGTATCGTGTCGCGCGTAGAGGCCCTGTCGGGCTTCCTCGCCACCGACGACGGTGCCAACCTGCTGGCCGGTTACAAGCGCGCTTCCAACATCCTCAAGGCCGAGGAGAAGAAGGGCGCATTGCCGTCGGGCGCAGTTTCGACCTCGATGGCCAACCAGCCTGCCGAAGAAATCGCTCTGGCCAATGCTGCCGCAACGGCAGATGCCGCTGTGAACAAGGCGCTGGAAACCGAAGACTTCGCGGCTGCCATGACGGCGCTGGCCCAGCTTCGTGCTCCGGTTGATGCCTTCTTCAATGGCGTCATGGTCAACTCGGACGTGGCAGAAGAACGCGACAACCGGCTCAAGCTGCTGGTTCAGGTTCGCGAAGTCATGGGTCGTGTGGCCGACTTTGGACAGATCGCCGGCTAAACCGGCTATCAGTGTCACACAAGCTTCACACTCGGAACGGCACCCTTAGGGGTGCCGTTTTGCGTTCGGGGCTCTTTTAGTGCCTGCATCGAGAAAAAATGACCTTTTGCTACATCCGATCACGGATTGTGACCGGATGGTGGTGGCCTTCGCAGGTGCAGCGCGATAGAGAGGCGCTCGAAACACGGGATTCCCCTATAATCCCGTGAGACGACCACGGCTCAGGAACGTGAATATGACCAAGTGGGTGTACGGTTTCGGTGGCGGCTCTGCCGACGGCGACGCTTCGATGAAGAACCTCCTCGGCGGCAAGGGTGCAAACCTCGCCGAGATGTCCTCGCTGGGACTGCCAGTCCCTCCGGGTTTCACCATCACCACGGAAGTCTGCACCTATTACTACGCCAATGGTGAGAGCTATCCGGCGGACCTCGAAGCACAGGTCAAGGAAGCCCTCGCCAAGGTTGAGGGCGTGGTCGGCAAGACCTTCGGTTCGGTCGAGAACCCGCTGCTGGTCTCGGTCCGCTCGGGCGCGCGTGCCTCGATGCCGGGCATGATGGACACCGTGCTGAACCTCGGCCTGAACGACGAAACCGTCGAAGGGCTGGCCAAGCTGTCGGGTGACCGCCGCTTTGCCTACGATTCCTACCGTCGCTTCATCACCATGTATTCAAACGTGGTTCTGGGCCTTGGCCACGACCACTTTGAAGAAGTGCTGGACCAGCACAAGGACCGTCTGGGCGTCTCGGTCGATACCGAACTGACCGCCGAGAACTGGGAAAAGGTCGTTGCCGACTATAAGGCACTGGTCGAGCGCGAGCTGGGCAAGGCCTTCCCGCAAGACCCGCACGCCCAACTGTGGGGCGCTGTCGGTGCTGTGTTCGAGTCGTGGATGAACGACCGCGCGAAATTCTATCGCCGCATGCACGACATTCCGGAAAGCTGGGGCACGGCTGTGAACGTCCAGTCGATGGTCTTCGGTAACATGGGCGAGACCTCGGCTACGGGCGTTGCCTTCACCCGCAACCCGTCGACCGGCGAGAACAAGCTGTACGGCGAGTTCCTGATCAACGCACAGGGCGAAGACGTGGTGGCCGGTATCCGCACGCCGCAATCGCTGACCAAGGCTGGCCGCGAAGAGATGGGCGAAACCGCCCCTTCGATGGAAGAAGCCATGCCGGTGGTCTTCGAACAGTTTGTCGACGTGGTGGGCCGTCTGGAAAGCCACTACCGCGACATGCAGGACATCGAGTTCACGGTCGAGCAGGGCCGCCTGTGGATGCTGCAAACCCGTAACGGCAAGCGTACCGCCAAGTCGGCGCTCAAGATCGCCGTTGAACTGGCCAACGAAGGCGTGATCTCGGCCGAGGAAGCCGTCTCGCGCGTCGAGCCTGCGGCACTGGACCAGCTTCTGCACCCGACCATTGACCCGAAGGCCGAGCGCAACGTCGTGGCCAAGGGCCTGCCGGCCTCGCCGGGCGCGGCCACGGGCAAGATCGTATTCGACGCCGACGAAGCCGAACGCGCCGCCCAGAACGGCGACGCCGTCATTCTGGTGCGCGAAGAAACCTCGCCGGAAGACATCCACGGCATGCACGCGGCACGCGGCATCGTCACCGCTCGCGGTGGCATGACCTCGCACGCGGCTGTCGTTGCACGCGGCATGGGCCGTCCGTGCGTCTCGGGTGCGGGCGAAATCCGCATCGACGACAAGTCGGGCACCTTCACCGTGCGTGGCCGCACCTTCAAGGCGGGCGAAGTCATCACCATCGACGGCGGCAAGGGCGAAGTCCTTGACGGTGCCGTGCCGATGATCGAGCCGGAACTGACGGGCGACTTCCAGACCCTCATGGCCTGGGCCGACGATGTCCGCCGCCTGAAGGTCCGCGCCAACGCCGAGACCCCGCTTGATGCCAAGACCGCACGCGGTTTCGGTGCCGAGGGCATTGGCCTGTGCCGCACCGAGCACATGTTCTTTGACGAGACCCGCATCGCCGCCGTGCGCGAGATGATCCTCGCTGACGACGAGGCAGGCCGCCGTGCCGCTCTGGCCAAGATCGCGCCGTTCCAGAAGTCTGACTTCGTGGAACTGTTCACCATCATGTCGGGCCTGCCGGTAACGGTTCGTCTGCTTGACCCGCCGCTGCACGAGTTCATCCCGCACACCGAGGCGGAGATGGATGCACTGGCCTCGACCCAAGGTCTGGACGCCGACAAGCTGAAGCGCCGCGCCAAGGAACTGCATGAAACCAACCCGATGCTGGGCCACCGTGGTTGCCGTCTGGGCGTTGCCTATCCTGAAATCTACGAGATGCAGGTCCGCGCCGTGCTAGAAGCCGCTCTGGAGGTTAAGAAGACCACCGGCGAGGCACCTATCCCCGAGATCATGCATCCGCTGGTCGCGCTGGGCCTTGAGATGAAGTACCTGCGCGAACTGACCGATCGCACGGCCAAGGCCGTGTTCGAGGACAAGGGCGACAGCGTCGAATATCTGGTCGGCACCATGGTCGAGTTGCCGCGTGCAGCTCTGCGCGCTGCCGATCTGGCCGAGCACGCCGAGTTCTTCTCGTTCGGCACCAACGACCTGACCCAGACCACCTTCGGCATCAGCCGTGACGACTCCGGCCACTTCCTGCAGGCCTATCTGGATCGCGGCATCTTCGAAAACGATCCGTTCGTCCGCCTCGACCAGAACGGCGTGGGTGACCTGATCCGCATCGCCGAGGAACGCGGCCACAAACAGCGTCCGGGCATGAAGATGGGTATTTGTGGCGAACACGGCGGTGATCCGGCCTCAATCGCCTTCTGTGAAGAAGTCGGTCTGGACTATGTGTCCTGCTCGCCGTACCGCGTGCCGATCGCCCGGCTGGCGGCCGCGCAGGCAGCCCTTGTGGCCAAGTCCGGCATTGCCCGCGAGAAAGATCGCTAAATTCGGTCACAAGTATTAATAAGAAGGCGACCCGAGTGGTCGCCTTTTTTAATGCCAAAATCCGCCATTATTGGCCGAACGTCGTGTGTGTTTCTAAGTCCACACTGATGACTTCGATGTAACCAATGCAGGAACGGTAAATCCGGAGACCCGTTTTGTTATCCGAGCTGGGACGCAAGGCGTGTTCGCTTTGAGTTTAACTCCAGCAAGGAGAAGTAAATATGCGTAAGTTTGTTATCGCTGCTGGCGCTGTTGCTGCTGTTGCTTTTGGTGGTGCCGCCGTTGCTCAAACCTCACCGGCTGCATTCCAGCAAGGCCCGGTCTATTACGGTAACCTCGGCTATTCGCAACTCGATCAGTCCGATGGCGACCTCGGCGCGATCACGGGCCGCTTCGGTGCCAAGTTCAACCCGAACTTCGGTGTTGAGGGCGAAGTCTCGGTCGGCGTCAAAGACGACGATTTCCGCATCGGCACCGTCGATGGCTCGATCAAGCACGAGTACGATGCTGCCGCCTATGTCGTAGGTACCCTGCCGATTAACGACCAGTTCGAACTGTTCGCCCGCGGTGGTTACGGCACGACCAAGATCAAGGCAGAAGCCGGTGGTCTGTCGCGTGAAGCTGATGGCACCAGCTGGAACTACGGTGCCGGTGCCAACTTCTACTTCGACGCCCAGAATGGCGTCCGTGGTGACTGGACCCGTCGTGACTTCACCGACAGCGATGCTGGCGAAGTCGATGTGTACTCGCTGTCGTACGTCCGTCGTTTCTAAGACGGCAGACCTAAATATCAGCCCGCGTGGATCTGTCCGCGGGCTGATCCTTCCTCCCCCAATGACGGATCAGGGCAGGGCAGCGTGGGGACACGCGCCCGCCCACCATTAGGAGTAATATCATGCGTAAGATGATGATCATGGCAGCTGCTGCTGCCGCTATGATGGCAACCCCGGCTCTGGCTCAATCGGCCTGGAGCATGGACAACGCCCGTGGCTACGGCACGCTGGGCTACAGCTACCTTGAAGACAGCTACACCGGTGCTGTTCAGGGCCGTATGGGTGTCGAACTGAACCGCTATCTGGCTCTGGAGTCGGAAGTCGGTATCGGCGTCAAGGACAAGGACTTCCAGGTCGCCGGCGTTGACGGCACGCTGGAGCACGAGTGGGACGCTGCCGGCTACGTCGTTGGCAAGGTTCCGGTCGGCGAAAACTTCGAAGTCTTCGCTCGCGGTGGCTACGGCCACACTGAAATGAAGCGCACCATCGCCGGTCAAACGACCGACGAGGGTGGTGATCACTGGTCGTACGGTGCAGGCGCAGAGTTCAAGATGAACGCTGACAACGGTATTCGTGCTGACTGGACCCGTCGCGAGTACAAGGGCGACCTTGACAGCGCCGACGCTTACAGCGTCTCGTACGTCCGTCGCTTCTAAGATCGTCTAACGGTCTAGAAATGCGAAAGGCCCGCCTTGGGAAAAGGCGGGCCTTTTTGCATGTTGGTACTGGGAAGGGATCAGGCGGTGTGCAGGACTTCCGGTGCAATCGCCCAGCGCAGCGAGCCTTCGCCGAACGGACGGATGAAGAAGTCGCGATAGCGTTCGAACACTTCGATGATCTTGGACTTGAGGTCCTGAGTAACGGATTCACCGCGCTGACGCTTCATGGCCGCAACACAGTTGATGACCATGTCCTGATGGGCAGAACCGCCCATGCGGTGAAGCACCGTGGCGATGTCGTGTGCCAGCGGATCATTCAGTTTTTCCGCCCAAGGCGAAATGTTTTTCTCAGTCGAAGTCATTACCGGATCCCAACCCCGATAAATTTCCAGTCCCATAGGGATTGCAAAAAAAACCGAACAGTGCAACCGCTGCCTAATGCCTTAGGCTTAGGCGGTGCGTTTATCCTCGCTTTTCAACAACTACGGTACCAGCCGAATAGCCAGCGCCAAAGCTGCAGATCAGGCCCTTATCCCCAACTTCGAAACCATCGTTGTGCAGATGGAACGCAATTATTGACCCTGCGGAAGAGGTGTTTGCGTACTCGTCGAGGATGATCACATTCTCTTCGGCGGTGGGTTCACGGCCCAGCACGCGCTTACCGATCAGGTGATTCATGTTGATGTTGGCCTGGTGCAGCCACAGGCGCTTCAGGCTGTGGGGATCGATGCCGAGAGCATTGGCTTGCTCGACAATCATCTCCGAGACCATGGGCACCACTTCCTTGAACACCTTGCGGCCCTGCTGGACGAACAGCTTGTCGGTCAGGCCGTCGGACGGGATCGGCTCGGCCGTGTCGGTCGAAAGGTGGGTGCGGTTCAGGAAGCCGAAATTATTGCGGATCGCGTTCGAGAACTGGGTTTGCAGGCTGGTGCCCAGAATGGTCCAGCCGCCCGGACCGGCATTAGCTTCGTTCTCGATGATAACGGCCGTCGCGACGTCGCCGAAGATAAAGTGGCTGTCGCGGTCCTTGAAGTTCAGGTGGGCCGAGCAGACCTCGGGGTTCACCATCAAGATGGCCTTGTCGCTGTTGGCGACAAGATCGGCTGCCGTTTTGATGCCGAAAGTCGCCGAGGAGCAGGCGACATTCATATCGAAGGCAAAGCCCTGAATGCCCAAAGCTTGCTGCACTTCAATGGCCATGGCCGGATAGGCGCGCTGCATGTTGGAAGCGGCGCAGATCACGGCACCGATCTCGCTGACCGGCTTGCCCCATTTGGCGATGGCGTCCTCGGCGGCGCGAACAGCCATTTCTGCGAGGATGGAGATTTCGTCGTTGCTGCGGGCCGGAATGCGCGGGGCCATGCGCGACGGGTCAAGGATGCCTTCCTTGTCCATCACGAAGCGGCTCTTGATGCCCGAAGCTTTTTCGATGAAGGCGCTGGAAGAGTGCGATTTCGGCTCGATCTCACCGGCGTCGATAGCGGCGGCATTGGCCGCGTTCCACTGATCGACCCAGGTGTTGTAGGCCGCGACCAGCTCGTCGTTCGAGATCGACTGTTCGGGGGTGTAGAGGCCGGTGGCGGCGATGACGGCTTTATGCACTTTGTATCTTCCTCGCGCTCGCTGGCGCGGTTCGCGTGGGGCCGGATGACCTTATCCCAGTCATGTCGGGTGTTTGCGGCGAACTTCTGACCGTCAGGCGAGCAGGCGTTTCTAAATGTTTGAGTCTATCAATAAGACGGCGGAGGGCTGCGGTCGAGACTTGCTTTGATACCGCGCCACCAACGTCGGATACGGCCACGCGGCGGAGCGGGCAGGGGCGTATCGCGGGCGGCGATCAGGATGTTCACCAGATCTTCCGCCTCGCACGGCCAGCCATCGGGCGTGACATAGACCGGATAGTCGATCAGGGCGGCGTGCATCAGTTCATCCAGCGTGATCTGACGACCGCGCCGCTCGAACGTCATGCGGTCCTCGGTCAGTCCCCATCCGGCATAGAAGGGGCGGCCATAGACGCTGACGGCCTTGCCGCGCATCAGGGCCTCGAAACCGGACAGAGACGTCAGGGTCGCCAAGCGATCACAGGCGTTCAGCAGGTCGATGATGTCCATATCATCGGCCACAGCATCGACCTCGGCCATCGCATGGGCGTCCAGCAGACCGGGGCGGTTGCCCGACGTCACATCCGGATGGTTGCGATAGATCAGGAAGTGGTCGGGATAGTCCGCACGCGCCGCCTCGACCAGGCCGGAGTTGGTGCGGATATCGCCGCAGCCGGTC
>NZ_JSYD01000042.1:0-10105 GCF_054824005.1 Brevundimonas sp. GN22
CACCGGCGGGGTTTTCACTTATGGGCCAAGCCTCGTGGGCGCTAAAGCGCGCGCGGCAAGTTCGATAAAGAGGAGGGATGGTAGGCGTGGAGGGACGGTACCTGTTGAGCGATTACAACGTATTAACGTGTAAACCCTCATTGTCAGCGAGTAGGCCACCACTGGGTTTGCGGGCCACTGTAAACCCTTACGAGATGTCCAGAAGCGATTGAGTGCGGGTCGACGCGCACGCGGAGAAGTCAGTGCAAACGCCCTCGTGGAGCCGTGAGCGATCCTGACTATCTACTTTGATGTTTACAGCGCGGCATAAGTATGTAGAACTTAGCCCACTTCAGAGCTCCCCAGCTCTTTAGGCCAAGCCTTGCTTGGCCTTTTTTTTGCTCGTGGACACTTTGGTTTAGCCGGACTTGTAACTCTGGCCGCTCATATTGGTTTACGAGCTAAAATCGGCGTTGGAGGCTCAGTCTAAAGGTGCGTCCGATTGGATCCTGATAGTCGCGTCCATAGCCGGGTGCTGCATCTCCATTTCCTAATGCGGCACTTGGTCGAGTATCGAATAAGTTGGTGATCTGAAGATTGATCTGAAAGCCCGAACTATGCCGATTGGGCACCTCTCCTGGGGGGCTGCCATTACGAAATGGTGCGTTCATGTGATAGCTAAGCGTCAAATCGACAGTTGCTAAGTCATCAACGATTAGATCGCGGTCGGAATTGGTCCCTTTGAGTTGGCGGGTGCGATATCCACCCTGCCACCGGGAAGTCAAGTTGAGCCCTAGCACCCCTTTTCGAGCGTCGATTATGAGGCGCGCATCGTGACTTGGCATGCCGCCTCCATCTCCCTGTAGTCGATCTAACTCGGGCAGGCCTTTTGTTAAGGATAGAAGGCTTTTAACGCGATAACTGTGGTTTAGAGAGACGCGGAAGATATTAGCGGTCCGAGCTCCTCCCGATGACCGAGGTATATTGAACGTGACGTTGGTATTCAGGCCTTCGGTTACGTTTGAACCCACGTTCAGCGGACGATAGTCCACGCTGATCAGCTTACCATCAGCATCACGTACAAACCGTTCGGGGTAAACGGATTCAATATCTTCCGTGACGTCAGGGAGCGAAGCAACACTGTTGGTGCTGATGTCTCGCTGGTATCCAAGCACCGCCTGAATGCCCCAACGTGTGAACGGTCCCATCGAGGCGGTAACAGAAAATCGCTCGGAACTGGGTTGAGTAAGATCGGGATTTCCTCCCAACAGCGGAATGATTTCGACTGCTTGGCCGGTTCGAAAGTCGAAGACGACGCGGGGCAGATCATTATACAATGGCTCCGACATTAGATTACCCGCGACGCTGTCGCTCGATGCCGACCAAATTCCATTTAAGCGCAGTTTTTGTATTGGTTTCCAATTGATCGCCAGATTCACTTCGTCGCCATCGCTCGAGCCGCTATCACGCAAACTTCCACCAAGCGTGGCAGTTAGCTCTCCTAATCCTGCCAAGGTTCTATTAGGGCTGCTTAGTGGGACTGAAAGAGAGCCTCTAGTCTCCCACGTGTCGAACCTTGTTGTTGAAGGATTGTCACCACGAGACAGGTCAGACTGAATTTCGGAGAAGCTGGTGCTGAAGTTGGCTGTTACTGGAACCGACTTGTCCGCGAAGGCAGTGCGCCCTAAGGAAGCACTGACACCCCATATGCGTTGCTGACTATCTATTTGGCCTAAACCGACTTCACTTGACCTCGAAATATGGCCATTGGCGTTGACTTGGACCTGCCATCCCAACGCGGTTCCGCTAATGCCCACGGTCCCACCAGCGCTGTCTTGTTGCCTTAGGTGATCAACAAGCTGATCGCCAATGCGAAGCCGACCTGTGCTTCTTCTTGTTTGACCGTTAAGCGTTAACGAACTTGACCAGTCAAGTAGTGGGATGGTTGCACTCAGGTTAAGTCCGCCGTGGTCTACGGCAGGGCGGATGCTGGAAGTGTCTGGCCGATCCCTTTCGCGCTCTTCAGCACGCAGTGCTGTGTCGCGCGATAACCTAGCAGCGATTTGCAGGGTGTTTTCGCCGGAAATCGAAGAGCGGCGCATTTCGGCAGCGAGTGAGGACATACCCCCTTGCGTTGGCTTGCCTGCTACTAACCGGCCGTCGTGGCTTAAATATTGGTTCTTCAAAACAAGGTTGATGACTCTTTGCGAGGGCGAACCGCCATACAAAGAGGATGCTTCAGCAGGTAGAATTTCAGCGCGCACTAAGGCGTCGGGAGGAAACGACGTAAATGCTGCGGCGTTTGAGATTTTCTTGCCATTGACTAGGACTAATGGCGCATTTCCAGCGCCATATGTTTCCAACATTCTTTGGATAACCTCGCCGACGTCCCACGCCCCGAACGCGTCAATTTCAATACCTGAAAGCTCAATCTCAGCGGGAACTAGCGCTCGGCCTCGGCGGCCGCGCACTTCCACATCATCTACGACGTATGGCTCGTCCAAGGCTGAAGTAGGAGGGGCAGGGGTAATGGCCTGTGTTTGAAAGGGCTCCGCGAGAGAACCTTCAACCTCTGAAGTTGCAATCAAACCTATTATAGGGAGCCACATCATGTTGTGCCGAGGCGCGCCTTACATGTTACGACAGCATTGAACAAAGAAAAAAGAAGGCACCTTGCGGTGCCTTCTCCGTTGATTTGTTCGTTACAAATCAGCTGGCATCCAAGGTGCCCCAGTTTACCGTGCAGTTGCTCGGGCTGCCGGCCAGATACTGAGGGCCAGTGATGTCAATGTAGTGACCACCGCTTGGATTGTCGGTTACTTCGGCTTGAACCGAACCGGAGCAGTTCCCGCCCAGCACGGTCGTAGCGCCGACGCCAGTGATGGTGACAATCGTGCTCGGATGCGATGCGGCACCAACGGCAATCCACGGTCCGCTATTCGGATTTACGAGAGTGCCGCAGAAGGCGCTAGCACCGCCGCCGCCCGAGAACGAGAGGTTGGTCAGGTGAACATCGCTGCCTACCACAGTAGCGGTGGCCGAGAAGTTGCAGGTAATGGTCATAGACTGGGTGAAGTTCAGTTGACCCGTTACGGTCCCGGACGATGGGAACGGCGATGCAAGAGCAGGAGCTGCAGACATCGAGGCCAAAGCGAGGGCGGAGACAAGAGCAGTTAGGCGAAACTTCTTCATTTTACTTCCTCCATGATAATTAGAATAGCATTGGTGCTATTTTCTATTTCCTACACTACTTCGATTACTATGACTCATAAATACACTTATGAAAATAGTAATTAGAATCTTTTTTGTAGACTGAAGCCATACACTCTTGGGTCTAGAGTGAACACGTTTGCTGTTAACCCCGTGTCATCACTATTAGTAAACATGTCGGTGATTGGAGCGTCGTCGAACAGATTTTTCACGTACGCCGAAATAACGATACCGCTTTCTACATTTTCGAGCGAAATGGATGCGTTCGCATTGCTCCAGGATTTCAATTGATCGTAGCTTGTATTGTAGATTCTGGCGTAGCTCTTATCTTGCCAGTAGTAATCGCCGCGAACAGTTAGATCCCATGTTCCAATGTTGAATATGTACTGAGCGCCGACATTTGCCGTCCATCTTGGCGAGTTAGGCAGCTCGTTACCGCCCAGATCCGCCATGAACCCGCGGCCGCCATTCGGGGCTTCGGTCAGGCCGTCGTAGGTAAAGCCATACAAAGTATGGAGGGGCAGGAATGTCTCGAAGTTTGGATTGAATGATCCGTAGCGTTTCGAACCTGAGCACAAGCCCTGGAGTGCAAACATAGTCATGTCGTCGCCCCTGTTGGCCCGGATAATGGCCTCAACGTGCTTGGTGGGGGCGATGCAATTCGATGGGACCTGAACCCAAGGGCGCAGCACTGTCCAATCGGCATTCCCTTGCGTTCGGTCCATCACGTCTATGGAACCTTCACCCTTTGCGACACGGGTTTTTAGATATCCGACGTTTCCATCAATTCGGAAGTTGTCGGTAAGGTGGAACACGCCTTCTAGTTCTGCTCCCCAGATGCGTGCGTCAAAATTCTCGTTCAGAGAAATTCGATCGACGATCTGGGAGACTTGGTAGTCTTTGTAATCATAATAGAATGCAGTCGCGTTAAGTCTGATGCGACCGTTGTTAAAAGTGTTCTTTGATCCGATTTCGAAAGCATCAACGAACTCCGGCTCGAAGTCTTCTGCCAGGGGCTGATACTGGATAATCTTAGGGTTGATATCGACGCGGGGAGGGTTGGTGCCGCCGCCTTTGTATCCTCGGGCGTACGATGCGTACACCAAGGTATCGTCGGTAAACGATAGGTCTGGTTTCCAATCAAGAACCAAACGACCAGTTACGGCGTCCCACGACTGTTCAATGTCAGGTTGGGCGGGATATCCTCGGCTCACGTAGCCCCCAGATGATACAGACTCACTACCATCCAGAGTGGCTCCCATCAGAAGTTGGCTGGGGTAGGGGGTCGTGACTTTGCGATCGTCCGTGTATCGAAGGCCGGCTGTAAGCCTGAGATCAGGACGTAGGTTCCAATATGCTTCGCCGAATAGCGCCCATGATTTAACGCTAACGACGTTTTTGCTTCGGAAGTAATTGTGCCCATCACCAGCAAGGTCACCGAGAGCTGTGCGGTCAACATGCACGCATTCTTTCCATAGCGTCACGTTGCTGCTGTCACAATTCTGAGTTACGAGGCCTTGAGTCGTCGTAACGTTCGGATTTACGTTGTAAAAGTACTCAGCAATCAGGGTGAATACATTGTTGAATACGTAATAATTGTCTTCGGTTTTGAAATCGAGATAGTTTGCACCGACGCTGAAATTGAAGTTGCTGTCGAAATTAGACTGCAACCGCACTTCTTGGGACCACTGCCGATTGTCTGACATACTCATGTCAGCACTAATCATGCGATCAGATGTGCCTAATTGAGGATCGGTATAGAAACCGCCAGGCGTGATAAACGGGCCGGGCCCTATGGCTGGGCGTCCTCGGTTGTCAACATATGCTTGCGTGGAGTCGGTGAACAACCGGTTGCTGACAAACCGGTTGTAGTCTTGTGTCGACCAGAAATCGTCTTTGGCATACGCGGTCTGGGAAATGAGCGACAAGCTGTCGGTCAGCTTGAACTCCATGTTCAACTGAACGACGTCATTTTCAGCTCGGAACTTGGGATCATATGCGCTCGAGATTTCTCGGAGATCCCTGGACTGTGTAACGCCAGCATATGGGTCTACACGATAATCTATAGCGGTAAGGGTCGTGTTACGATTGAAAGCGGGACGACCGTATTGGATTTGGCCAGCCATAAAAATGTGGCCGAAAGATCCACCATTTGGTGAGCTATAGGCAGCGTCGCTGAAAAGCGTACGGGCGAGACAGCCCTGACTGAGCCGGTTTTGAACTAGGCTTGACGTGATTACCGTGTTGCCGACGCTCGTAGGTCCAGGGTCCTTGGTGCATAGCTGCTTACCAGTGCGCGCGCGCTCGTCGTCTTCACCGAAATGCTCCCAAATGAAGTTTGCATTGAAACGATCACTTGGTTCCCAAGCCGCGGATAGGCGCGTCGTGAACAGATCGCGATTATTGACGCGGCGCTCAGTGAATGTGTTGTAATCGAACCCATCGCGTTTGGTAAGACTGGCTGCGCCGCGGATCCAGAAGGTGTCCGTCACAGGCACGTTCACCATCATCTGACCGCGCATTGTACCGAAATTACCGACTTCTGCTTTGAGTAGGGCCTCGAAGTCTGGGCCGGGCAAATTCGGGATCATATTGACCACGCCGCCAGTGGCGTTACGGCCGTATAGAGTGCCTTGAGGACCGCGGAGGACCTCAACCCGATTTACGTCAAGATACTCCTGCTCGAACAACCGGTTGCGGGTTAGTGGTGTGTTGTTGAAACTCACCGCTACTGCAGGGTCCGAAGAGGCGGAGATCGCCTTGGTCCCAATCCCCCGGATTGAGAAGTTATACATACTGAAGTTGGACTTCGAGAAGCTAACATTCGGGACGGCTCTGAGTAACTCCGCCCCCCCCTCAATCTTCATGGCGTCAAGCGCTTCGGCCGACATTGCCGTAACCGCGATTGGGACATCTTGGATCGATTCTTCACGCTTTTGAGCCGTGACTATGATGTCGGCAACCGCGGTTGCTTCCGGAGCGACCTGTGCCCAAGTGGGGCCAGAAGCAATAGCTAGAGCTAACGCGGAAACGCTTGCTCCCATAAGCACGCGATTACAGATCACTGCCGTCATCATATCCTCCCAAGTCCGACGTCCGAATAGCGGTCGCCCCGACAAGCCCCATGCCCTCGTAGTGGATTCTATGGTCGGGCAATGCGCCACAGAATAGGCGTTACAATCCAGCTATTCATATTTCTGTCAATACACTATTGACACAGATGTAGCGAAATGCGTGCCGAGTTAGCTTTTGCAACATACTAATTTTGCTATGCAAAATGGGTTAGAGAGTACGGCGATATTCGAAATTTCAATGGTGTACGAGCCTACTGAACGTCGAGCACGACGACCTGAGAAATTTTATGTTGCATGTGCGAGCAGGTGCCGTTTGGCGTCTAGATAATCAGTCGGATGCCAAGCCGATCAGCGCAACGGAGGCGGGTACAATTCGGCCAGAGACGAGCTTCGCCAAGGTTGGCGAAAGAACGTGCCGAGACCCATGTCGATTGAGCGTGGTGCGGCTGCGAAAAACTGGGACTTCAGCCTGTGGGACAAGCTGCGCACCTGCGAAAAGTGCGAGGGGGTCGTGACTTACGCCGCCGCGTATCGTCCGGGCAACTGGCCGTTTCAGCTTTTGACCGCCGAGGGTAAGCAGATGCTGCAAGGGGCACTGGACGCGGTGTGGTGGGAGCGAAATGGCAGGAAGTAGTGGGTCAGCGCATATTGGCGGACCACTGACCCTACAGCCGCCTCTGCTCCGGATGAACGGGCAGGGCGGGCGCTGGTTCCGCTAGGCTGACAAGTCGATGACAGGCCCTGTAGGCTTGGCGTCTGGTTGCGCGCTGCCGTGCAACCGGTCGACCTTGGTTGCGAGGCCATCTCGCACAAGGCGGTCCCACAGCACGTTGCGCGGGGACGGTGCCAGCGGGTCAAAAGGAATAGGCGGTAGCAGTCGAACCCAGATTACGGATCCATCTGCCAGTTGAACGCGGTATACGGGTTGTTCGGCCACTGTCTCTCTCCTTAGATATGGAGGAAGCGTAACCCGTATTTTTTAGAACAGTAGCCGCTTTAATCGACTATCAGGCTGCGTTTGTCAGCCGTGCGCCGTACTTGCGCTCGAGCAGGGCCATTTCGGTGAACTCCCACGAGCGCACGAAGCCACCCCAGACAACGGCCTTGGCGACGCCGTGACGCCATACGACCGTCACGGTAGTTGAGCCGTAGGCAGTTTGATCACTGAGCGTTTAACTAAAGAGGGACAGCAGCTAGGGTCGTTTGGGCCATAATCTTTGGCTTCGACGACCAGACCGTCTGCACCCCACAAGTCTACGATTTTGGCCCGTAGGTCGTACCGCTCGAAATGGGCAACTTCGAAGCTATTGGCATTGGCGTAGAGAAGCCCAATGTGTGTTGAACGCGTGGTCGAATGGCAGTTCTGCTCTTCGCAGGCGTAAATCACGGCGACTGCATCGCTAATACCATTTCCATCTAAGTCACGACGGTAGATCTCGATTTGGTCGACTTGGTGTTTGTAAGCTTCAGAACTGGGCTCACCGTATTGTGCAGTTTGACTAGCAGATATTTCATTTTCTTTACGGACAGCCAAATCGTTTAGGCGGGCTACCGCACTCAACAGTGTTTCGGATGTTGTGGCTGGCGTTATTTCTGGCTCCTCCATCGGGCCGACTGGAGATGCCGCAGTCGCCGAAGAAGATCCGTTTGTATCACAAGCTACGATCAGAAGAGCGAGACCGATTGCGCCGTAATTTTTCATAGTGCCCCCTACCATTACGCCAGAGATCAGCACATCAAACGTGGTTTTCCAAGTGTCGCGCCAGATATATCTCTATTTAAACGTCTTCTCGGCCTCGAGGATGACGAGACGAAAAACCCTCTACGGATAAGCCGGTGCAGGCCATGCATTCATTAATCAGAGACAACCATACGCAGCGTATCTCCGGCAAAGGCTCTCGAAATCTTCAGTTTGCTTGTAAATATTCGGGTATAAAGATGTCTTTATGTCTGCCATACATATTGCGAATTCCTGCAATTTGATGCCCGAAAAACGCTATATATAGAGCGATATCAGAGTTCCGCCTGTTGACTCCCAGATCAACATAACGAATTCATGTCCGTGGCGCTCGTCGCCTTCTTTCTAGCTGCTCCAGTCCCACGAAGCCCTGATAGGCGGCGGGGCGCATGGGGCGTTCCGGAGCCTCTGGGCTTTAACCCAGAGACCCTAGAAAGGAGGACGGCATGCGTGCTGTCTGCTCTTGGCCGAAAGCGGTGAGCGTTCGCTCTTATGACCGTTTTCGGTTCGGACGGTGGGAGAAGGTAACTTCTCACTGCCGTAGCTACCCGGTTCGTTGATCGCGGAACGGTAAACTGAGCGGCGAGCGCCACCCAATGACTTCATGATGACGTTATACGAATCGTTTGTCCAACGATTTTGGACGAAACGTATGACATCAGCGCCCCTCGTAAATGTCGCGCTGTTCGCGCAGCCAGTCCTGCAGTCCGGCAAGGCGAGCTTGGTCTGCTCGGCACTGGCCGTAGTTCTCGGCGATGACGGTGCCTAGCTTGGAGGCAGGGACTGGACTGGGCTCAGCGAACCGGGCGGCTGCATCAGGGTCGCGGGCGGGGTCGGGAAGGCTGGACACACTGCCGCTGGCGGCGTCGTCGTGCAGGCGCACAAGGCCAACAGGCAGAGCATAGCGGACGTCAGTTTCAGGCGTGACATAGGTCGGCACCTCTTTGATGAGGGTGATGGTTTCGGTTCGGATGCGCTCGTGGATCTCGACCTGCTTCTGGTCGGCGGCGGCGCTGGCCTCAGCAGCTTTGCGTTCGGCCTTTCGTGCGGCTTCGGTGGCCACGCGCAGGGCTTCGGCATAACTGGACTGGATGCGATCGATGCGGGCGTTCAGTCGCCAGCCGTTGGTCGTCCAGCCAGCGCCAAAGCCGAGGGCAAGGCTCACCGCACATGCGATGGCTAGGCCCCTGGGGGTGAAGAAGTGGGCAATCATGCGGCCAACTCGAAGTGTGGCAGGTCGCGGTTCTTGGTCCATTCACCGCCCCACGAGATTTTCACGCCCAATTCCGCAGCAGCCTGCTTCATGGCCTTGGCGATGGCGTGGAACTTCTTGGCGTCGTTCCAGTCCACCGGATACGGCACCACGTCGATGGCATGGCCGTAGCCGTCAGCCATAGCGCGGTGATTGGACCCAAGCGGATTGGCCAGCCACGTAACCTTCGGCTTGTTCGGCTGAGCGTATTTGGCCGGAACGCCCTTCGATGCGAGCGTGGCGACGGTGCGGCCCTGCCCCCACGTCTCCCACATGCGCTCCTTTGTTCGGACGCCCTCGGTGACGATGAAGTCCTGCGAGGTGATTTGGATGGCGCGGTGCGCGACCTTGACCAGATCGGGGTGCACGCCTTTGAGGCTCGTCAGCGAGCGCTGCGAGAAACGGTAAGCCATGATGGCCTCCAGTTCAGATTGTGACGGGATAGGGGAGCAGCCTCACGCGAAGGTGACGCGCGTAGGGAAACCCATAAGATGCCGCCGCGTTAACTATTCACTGCGGGGGGCCATAAGGGAGAAATCGCTATGGCTGATTGGCAAAACCGCGTCGAAGGCAACTGGAACGAGTTCTCGGGCAAGGTGAAGCAGCAGTGGGGCAAACTCACTGATGACGACCTCGCCCAGATCAACGGCAACCGACAAGAGTTGGAAGGCCGCATCCAGCAGCACTACGGCACCGATCAGGCGACCGCTCAGAAGCAGGTCGATGACTGGTACAAGACCCAGTCCTGATCCAAGGAAAGGTCCGCTTCGGCGGGCCTTTTTTGTTGCCTGCTTTACTGGCTCTCGCCGTTCGTGTTCCGGCCAAAGTAGAAGCCGAGGATCAGCAGCATGC